>CAZKUN010000004.1:0-98989 GCA_964555935.1 uncultured Armatimonadia bacterium
GTATGACTTCCCCCCAGCAGAACGCCCATACGTCGTGAGCGCGGAGACATTCCGGGAGCACCTTGCGTTTCTCCGAACCGAGGGCTACCAGGCCGTTTCCCTCTCGCACTACGCGAGGTGTGGTTCGGACACGACGCCGCTCCCGGATCAGCCCATCGCCATCACATTCGACGACGGTCACGTGAGCAGCGCCGAGCTGGCCACCGGCGCGCTCGAGGATGCGGGTATGTCTGCCACTTTCTTCATCATCACCGACCGGGTCGGCGAGCCCGGGTTCGTGACCTGGGATCAGGCGCGCGACCTGGCCGAACGCGGAATGGAAATTGGCTCGCACTCCGTGTCGCACCGGCCCCTCACAGCGCTCGCGGAGGCCGAGCTTCGCAAAGAGTTGGCGGAATCCAGACACGCCCTGGAGCAGCAGATTAGCGCCCCATGCCAGCACATCTCGCTGCCCCACGGCTTCGCCACGAGTTCCGTGCTCGATGCGGCGCTCGAGCAATACGCCACCGTTTGCACGTCCGACGCCGGCCTCAATGACGTCGCGGCGCAACCGCGGCGCCTCAAACGCCTCAGCCTCCGAGCAGGCATGGGGGCGCCGGCGCTGCGGTCGCTCCTGAATCCGCGCTCGCCAGCCCACTTGTGGGCCCGTCTGAGAGACGCCCTCTCGCGTCCGCTGAAGCGCGCTTTCCTCTTCCGCCGAGCGGACCATGGCCCGGCCCCGAGGCGGGAGGCGCGCGATGACTGATCGGCAGAGGGCGAGCTACAACAAGCGCTGGGGCGCCATGTCGGACCGACCCGACCGGGCCCATAGGGTCTTTCTCGAGCGCCTCTACCGGCACCATCGAATCGTGGACGAAATGCTCGAGTCGCGCGCCGACTCGACGCGTCCCATGCTGGAGTTTGGCTGCGGAGTCGGCGGCGTCGCCAACTGGGCCGCCGAGCGGGGGGCAAAGGTCGTTGCCGTTGACGTCAGCGACGAGGCCGTTCGCGTCGCGGCCGAGCGCTCGCAGGAGCTGGCCCACCCGCCTGAGTTCCACTGCGCCGACATCGCGGAGTTCTCGTTCCCCGGCGCGCCGTATGACATCATTGTCTCGTTCGACGTCATCGAGCACATCCCCCCCGAGCGACTGCCCGAGGTGCTGCGGGCGCTCGCCGAGCGCCTGACTGATGGCGGGACGCTGCTAATCACCACGCCAAACTGCGAGCGGGTGGGCAATCGCCTGCGCCGACTGATCGGCCGGCCGGCGAGCCGCTATCACGAGCATGAGCGGGAATATACGGTCAGGGAACTTCGCGATCTCGCCGCCGCCGCCGGCATTGAGATCGTTTGCTGCCAGGGCGATCCACTGCTCGCATCCGGGTGGACCATTGGGCTCCCAGGATTCCATGGATTGTCGCGCATTCTCGGGGCGCGCATGCCCGGCTTGGCCTGCGGAATCGTCCTATGGTGCCGGAGATCCGCGCCATGAAGGGTGATATTACCGACCGGCCCCGCCCGGCGTCACTCAGCGTCATCATCGTCTCGTACAACGTGCGCGACCTGCTGCTGGCGTGCATTGCATCGCTTGAGGGAACGGACTGCGAGATCATCGTGGTCGACAACGTGTCCGAGGATGACTCCGTTGAGGCCGTCCGCGAGGTGGCCCCGCATGTGACGGTGATCGCCAACTCGGAGAATGTCGGCTTCGCGCGCGCGAACAGCCAGGGCATCGAAGTCTGTTCTGGCGACTTTATCCTTCTGCTGAACCCTGATACGGT
Source organism: uncultured Armatimonadia bacterium (assembly GCA_964555935.1). Taxonomy (GTDB): domain Bacteria; phylum Armatimonadota; class Zipacnadia; order Zipacnadales; family VGFC01; genus CAZKUN01. The sequence continues at coordinate 1,759 of CAZKUN010000004.1, forward strand.
CGTTAAGGATGGAGCGCTGGCGGCTCTGACACAGGCCCTGGCTGATCACCCCAATCTCGGCGTCGTCGGTCCTCGCCTGGTCAATCGGGACGGGTCTCTGCAGTGCGCCTGCTTGGAGTTCCCGACCCCGTGGCGGATCTTCCGCGACCACGTTCTATACGCGGCGGCGTCCCCGCCTCCCCGCGAACCACGCGCGCTCCCTGTTGCCGACTGCGACTGGGTGTTAGGCGCCTGCCTCATGACTCGCAGGACCGTGCTGGAAGAGGTCGGCGGGCTGGACGCGGAGTACTTCATGTACGGCGAAGAGAAGGACTTCTGCTTCCGAGCAAAGCAGGCCGGGCATCGCGTGGCGTGTGTCCCGGCGGCCGAGGTGGTCCACTACGGCGGCCAGAGCGCCGACCAGGTGCCGGTGAAGACCTACGTCGCGTTCCTCGACAGCCAGATGCGTTTCTTGCGGAAGTTCCGCCCCGCGGGCCAAGGCTGGCTCTTCGCCTCCTGCAACTGCCTGATGTGTCGCGCAAAGCAACTCGCGTGCCTCGCGCTCGGGGCACTCCCGCTAGGCGACAGGAGTCGCTGGCGCGGCAAGGCCGACGTCTTCGCGGCGGGAGCGCGCCGTTGTTCGGAGCATCTGAAAAGTGGGCGGTGAATTACCGATGCCTGACGCCGTTGGAATCAGCGTGCTCGTGCCGACCTTCAACGAAGAGGCGAACATCCGCGAGTGCCTGGAGTGCCTGACCTGGGCCGATCAGGTCATCGTCGTCGATTCGTTCAGCACCGACGCCACGTTGGAGATCGCCGCGGAGTTCACCGACGAGATCCACCAGCACGAGTATGTCAATTCAGCCACCCAGAAGAATTGGGCCATCGATACTCTCGACACGCGCGGCCGCTGGACGCTGATCGTCGACTCCGACGAGCGCATCGTCCCCGAGCTGGCCGAGGAGATCCAACGAATCATCGCCGAAGACGACCCCCGCTACGCCGGCTACTTCATCAACCGCCGCAACTATTTCTTCGGCGGATGGATGAAGCGCGGCGGGCTCTACCCGAACTGGAACCTCCGTCTCTTCCGCACCGGCCAGGGCCGGTACGAGGACAAGGAAGTCCACGCCGATGTCGCCATCGACGGAGAGGGCGAGGTAGGCTATCTGGAGCATGACATACTCCACTTCTCCTACCGGACGATCTCGGACTTCGTGCGCAAGACCAACCGCTACAGCACGTGGGACGCTCGCGAGCGGATGAAGGAGCGTCACGACGATTCTGCGATCTCCGCGGGATCCACGGGCGGGCTCCGAACCATCCTCCAGAAGATCTACTGGGTCCTCCCCGCCAAGCCGCTCGTGCGGTTCCTGTACCAATACATCATCAAAGCCGGCTTCCTCGATGGCCGGCGCGGGCTTATGGTTGCATGTCTCTACGCCTTTGAGGAGTTCCTCATCGGAGCCAAGGTCTGGCAGATGCGCGCCAATCCGGAGGAGCCGGAATGACCGCCTTGCGGATCGGCGTAGATGCTCGCTTGCTGATCCGGGACGCGGGCGGAATGACGACGTACCTGCAGTCCATCCTTAGCGCCGTTCCGGAAGACTGTCCTCACGCCATCACCCTCTTCGATGACGCGGCCAGCGACGCGGATTGCAGTCTCCACCAACGCTTCCGGACGATCCACGCGCCCGTCGCCGGCTCGTCGGTGCGAGTCGGCGCCAACTGCATGGCTCCCGTTTGGCTCCACAGGCGCTTGCCTGGGCTGCTCCATCGTGAGGGCATCGACGTCTTTTGGGGCCCGGGCGGCTACATCCCTCGGCGGACGCGAATCCCACGCGTGCCCGTCATCCACGACCTCGCTCCCTATCGCGACGAAGGGCGCGCCGGTTTCTCTCCATGGGCCATCTACTACCGATGGGAGACTGGCTACGCCGCGCGCAACGCCGCGCGCATTCTGACCGATTCGGCCGCAACGCGCGACGACGTTGAGCACCACTTCCGTGGCGCCGGCGCGCGGACCGATATCGTCCAGCTCGGGTGTTCCAAGGACATCCGCGCCGAACCCACGTTCCCCGACTCGTGGCGGAGCCTTATCCCAGACGACGCGCGCGTGGTATTGTGTGTCGGAGCGTACCAGGAGAGAAGGAATGTCGCCGTCGTGGTTGACGCGCTCGCCCTTCTTCCAGCCGATCTGAGGCCGACGGCGCGCCTCGTCCTCTGCGGAGCTTCGGATCCACCCGTGGCCGATGTGGAGGGACGCGCCCGGGAAGCGGGCGTCTCTGACCTAGTCGTCAGTCTTGGTCGCGTCACGGACGCGGAACTTGAGGGTCTGTACGCCAGAGCCGACGTCGTGGCGATCCCGTCCCTATGCGAGGGCTTCGGTCTGCCCGCCCTTGAGGCAATGGTCCGCGGCGTACCTGTCATCGCCGCCGACGCGACGGCGTTGCCGGAGGTCGTCGGCGACGCGGGCATCTTGCTGCCGCCACGTGACGCGCGCGCCTGGGCCGACTCTCTGGCCGACATGTTCACCGACGCCGACGGGCTCGCGCACCTACAGGTTGCCGGTCGCCAACGTGCTGAGGGCTTCACATGGGCGCGCACCGGCGCCGAGACACTCGCGGTGCTCGAAGCGGCGGCCCGAGATGAGGCGTCGTGAGCCGCATTGCCCTCATCGGCAGGGAGGTTCTCGTCAACGGTGGCAATAGATCGTCTCCCAGCCCGCCAGCGAAGACAGAGCCGACAGGCTCTGAATGCCAGCGGCAGCATCGACCGATCTCGCGTTCCACGGATAGAGGTGCAGGTTCTTAGATCCCGGATGATGAAGCATTCTGACGAATGGCTGGCTGTTCAGCCAACGCCGGAGGTGCCCAGTTTCACATGGGGAATCCCGGGCGACGAATAGGGGGCTGCGGCCGGCGATGGATCAGAACGGAGATCTCGAAGACATCAAGGAGGCCAACGCCCTCGGGTATCGAGACGAAGCCGCCAGCTACGATGCACGTTCAGGGCACTGTACATCCACCGATGTGGAACGGGTCCGCAGCCTACTGCACCTAGCCGAATTCGCCAATCGCGCGCCGTTGGTGGTCGAACTGGGCTCCGGCACTGGTCGCGGCGCCCGGGCGATCCGGGAGTGCCTGCCTGCCGCTCGGATCGTCGCCTCAGACATCAGCCTCGAGATGCTCATGGCAGGGCCCGGGGGGGGGGACAACGTCGTTGACTCGTGCTTTGTGTGCGATGCCGAACGACTTCCGTTAGGGGCTGAGACCACTGATATTGTCGTGTGCGCATCGCTTCTCCACCACCTACCGGACGACGATGCCGTGTGCCGGGCGGCAGCACGAGTTCTGCGCCACAGCGGAGTGTTCATGGGTATTGGTGAGCCACGTATGCGCGGCTGTGATTTTCATGCGAGGTTGAGGCACATCCCGCGTCGGTACGCGTCGCGCGAAGGCGCGGGCCTTCTACTTCGGCGCTGCCTACGAGGTCCGTCCGGATGGCGCGACATCTTCTCCTACGACACGATGTCTGCGGCGGAGTTCCATCGGCTCGACCTCCAGGAGATACGCGGCAGCATCCTATGTCGCACTCCCACTAAGATGCATGGGGGGATTGATGCTCGCGTCTTCCGCGCGACGGCCCGAGAATACTTCGACGAGGTACACGTGCTGCCGTTCGGGATGATAGAGAGCATCGAGGACGCTTTCGGCATGATTGTCGGGCGGGGGAGCGGCTTGCACCGCGCGCTTACGGGGACGTCGCCGCTGGCGCGAATCGCTCGCCGCATTGATCGCGCGTGCGCCGCCGTAAGCACGCGGCTACCCTTCGAGGGTTTCTGTTTCGTCGCTTGGGGAAGGAAGTAGGTGATATGGCAGGCCGGAGCATCTGCCGTCGCTTCAGCCGCCGGCTATCCCCAGCGCCCGGAGGATGGGATGGCGGCCTGCTGACTTGCGTTTGAGTTCCCTTAGCCAATGGTACAGGCGTCCCCGGATGTAATACGGCCGGTCCAGCTCGTGTCCGCCCCATTTGCTCTTGAACTTGTGGATGCCTGCGAGGGGTGAATCTGGGCGTGGGTCAGTGTCGTAGAGGTCCAGCCACTCGATGCCTTCGCGCTGAGCCCAGCGGATGGCTTCCCACATGAGGAGGTCGTTTGGCGAAGACCGGAGCGCCTCAGGGCGCGAACATCCGATGAAGTAGCGCATGGTCGCCTTGCCGAGGATGAACAGCATCGCGGCCCCCACGTCGCCGTCGACGTAGGCGGTGAACAACTTGCAGGCCCCGGCGGGCTGGAGCTGATCGCAGTAGTAACGACACTGGTCTTGCGTCAGGCCGTCGATGTCGTGGGCCGCGGCGTGAGCGGCCTGCAGGTAGTGGAATGCGGACCAGGTGTCCCAGTCATCGGACTCGCCCACCTCCACGCTGGCCTTCTTCCCCTTCCGCACGCCCGTCCGAGCATTGCCCGAGATCGACTCCCACAGCTCCTCCTCGGTCGGCCGGAGATCGACCACCACGGTGTGGAGAGAGCTGCTCCGATAGCCATCCCCCTGAAGCTTCGCGTCGAGGTCGTGTGGCGCCGTGGGGCGGACGGACGTGAAGAAGCCTCGAAAGGACGATGAGAAATCGTCTAGAACGGTACCGCACGCGCTTGCCGGCACTCCGGCGGCGAGCACGGGCCCTCCGATAGCCTCATGGCCCATCAGTCCCGCGGGGAAGGGCTTAGAGATAACCGCTTGCCCGGCGATCGACTGGTTACCCTCCGACGAGATGACCGTCGAAACGTGATAGCCATGGCAGTCTTGCTCCGCGGCGAGCCACGCCCGGGTCTGGAACGGATCACAGGTGGCCGCCGACTGCACCAGTCGGTCCCAAGTCTCCGCGGAATCCTCCAGGCACGATACTGTCGAGGCAACCGGGGTGGTCCTGCCGCCGTGGTTCGATGCCACCGGGACTGGGCCTTTCGGGTGGTTACTGGGCTGCAAGTTGCTCGGCTTCCTGGGCGGCCGCCGCTTCCTGGCTCGACAGGTTGAGACTCGCCAGCGAGACCCCAATGAGGCAAGCCAAGAAGAAAGCCGCGGACCTGTTCTGAAGCAGCGGCGTTGCGTTGCCGATCACCATCGCGATAATGAGTGTGGTTGCCGTCATCAGTCCCAGAGCGCGATCCGAGGCTCTGGTGCCCGTAGTATGAAGCTGCATGCACGCCCTGACGGCCAGAAACAGGAACCCATATATCATCACCGCGCCGATCAGGCCGAGCTTGGCGAGGGCGTTGGCGAGGTCTGAGTGGTTCACGTTATCCACCTGCGTGTACCGATCAAACTCCAGGTAGGAGAGGTACATGTACCCGGGCCCGATTCCCGTGAACGGGGACGAGGCGAACACCTCGAGCGCCTCGGCGATCTGGGCCTGCCGAATTGTGACCGACATATCCTCCGTCAGATCGCCGAGCGACGACACCCTGTCTTTCTGGGTTTCGAATGCCTGCGTGTCCCCAGCGCTGTATCGCCATGCTGCGAACGTCCCGACCGTGAGCAATGCAATCCCCAGGAGGGCGCTCACGGCCGCCCCAATTGCCTGCGTTGACCGGGAGTGTAGCCAGAGGAGAACGAGAACAGTCAGTACAAGCGAAGCCCAGATCGTTCGCGTTGACGTGGCGACCGCGATGGCCAAGCCGATCACCGTCATGGCGGAATAACCCCATGTCAGACGGCGCTTCTGGAGCTGCATCGCCGTGCCCCACGAGACCAAGACCGCCGGCGTGATCGTCGACGGCGCCTGGGCCAACGACGGGACGAGTCCGTAAAACGACGGCACCAGGTCGGTCGCCCACCGTAGTCCGGAGACCAGGAGCAGCCCGCCGAGGAGGGCCGCAAGCCAGCGCGACTGGCTGCGGGTCCGCGCCACGGCAAGGGCGATCGGAGCCATGGCCAGACACCCGAGCGGCGCGACGTCACTGGCCCACGCCGTGAAGCTCACGCCGTGGCTTCTGGAAATCGCCAGCGAGACTGCAATGTACCCCAACAGCCCCACAAGCACGCGCATCATCGTGCTGATGATCTTGTCGGGGAAGCTCCGGCCGGCGAGGCTGAAGATGGCATACCCGGCCCCCCCGGCGAAGAGGGCGAAGGTCGTTATCTCATCTGTGTCGAGGCCCTCGGAGCCTTTCAGTCGCATGAACGCCGCGATGAGCAGGAGCGTGGCAGCGAATGGGTAGGCCAGAGCGACCACGCAGATTATGGCGGCGAGGCCGAAGGTCATGTAGGAGGTGCCGCGGGCGATCAGCAGGCCAAGGGCCAGCGCCGCCATCAGCAACACGCCCAGAGCAATTATCCGACCTACGCCGTCCTTAACCTGCATGGGAGCTGCAACTCCAGAGAATCTCGGCCTGTTGGATCGCGGCACTCCGCCAGGTGAACCGGCCCACTCGTGCGGCTCCTCGCGCGACCAAGGCTTCGCGAGCTACCGGATCCGTCAGCAAGCCCACGACCGTCTCGGCCATGTCAGTGGCCGAGCGGGGATCGAACAGCGCGGCGGCGTCCCCGACCACTTCCGGCAGAGACGCGGCGTCCGAGCAGGCCACGGCGGTCCCGCAGGCCATCGCCTCAAGCGGAGGCAGGCCGAAGCCCTCGAAGATTGAGGGGAACACGAAAAGATCGGCGGCCGAGTAGAGCGCCCGCAGCGTGGTATCCTCGGTCACGCCCCGCAGGATGAACGTTCGCCGACCCAACTGGTGTTCCTCCACTACGGGCTCTATGTCGGGGTAGAGCGACTTGTTGGCTCCGGACTTGCCGACGAGCACCAGCGCGTGGGGGACGGTGGGAGCGATCTCGGCGAAGGCCTCGATGAGACGGGGGATGTTCTTGCGGAAGTCGAACCCGCCCACGTAGAGCATGTAAGGGCGCGTCACCCCCAAAGACTCCAGCACCCGATCAGCCTCGGTATCGGGTACAGGCCCGAACATGGGGTGAACGCCGATGGGCACGACACGCATCCGTTCCTCGAGACAGCCAAGGGTATCGACTATATCTCGCCGGGAGTACTCAGAGTCGGTCACCACGGCCGCTGCTCGGGATGTGTCGCGGCGCAGGCGCCACTCGAATGAGCGGCGCTCGCGCTCCGAATCAAAGAAACGCTCCGGGAAGCGCATCTGCGCGATATCGTGGAGGGTCATCACATACGGACGCGCCCCCCACAGCGGACCGTTGTTCGCGGGGAACCAGCAGACATCGGGCCGGAGCTTGCTGAAGGCCAGCGGGACGCGCCAACTTAGCCACGGGGTGCGAGGGATGCCGGTGGGGCGGATCCGTGTCCGAAGCGATTCGGGCAGATCCCACTGGCCAACCTCGGCGTTCGGGGCGATTGGAATGAGGTCGAGATCTTCCCGGCCGGACATCTCGGCCAGCATGCTGGCAAGGTATCGCCCGGGCCCGCGGGAACTTGTGAGGGCGCTCGCATCCACGCCAACGCGCAGCTTGCGGGCACTGGCAACGGTCTGGGAGGGCATAGGTCAGGCCACCTCGCGGGCTGCTTCTCGGTAGGCGCGGCCGTAGCGATGGTATCCGGCCAGGTACAGAAAGCGGAGCGCGGGCTTGGTCAGGCCCAATGCCGCGCACGTGTGGAGACCCGCATCCAGGGCGAGTTTGGCCGGCCAGGCAAAGAAGAGGGCTTTGGCAATTGCCTTCGGCATGGCGTCGCGCCTGGCGGTCTCGTTGACGCCAGTGATCTCGTAGGGAATGTCGAGCTTCGCCGCGGCGTCGGGGTGAAGACGCAGTAGCCGGACCGCTGACCGACCGGCCTTCGCCTGTTTGCGAAGCAGGCCCTGAATCGACGCGTCCGTCCGATGATAGGCGAGGGCCCTCTCGGCTCTGACGAGCCGGACGCCCATCGCTTCGAGCCGGTAGCCCAGCTCGGTATCCTCGTAAGAATAGCCGGTGAACCCTTCATCGAAACGCACGCCACCCTCGAACACTGACCTCGGCAGCGAGACATTCCCGGTGCACAGATAGTTGCAGGGCAGCTCTTCGCCATACGACGCCATCTCGGAATCGATGCGCCTGAGGCGCTCATCGTAGCAGACCGTTGCCAGTTGCGAGTCATTCTCATCGGATGGCAGCATCCGGCCCATGACCGCCCACGGGCTCTCGCAGCCGTCGTGGGCCGCCCAGTGGGCATCGGCAAAGCCCGGCGTCACCCACATGTCGTCATCAAGCAGGCATACGATCGCTCCGCGGGCGGCGTTGATGCCCGCGTTCCTGGCCGACGATCTCCCCTTGCTCGGATTGCGGATCGCCGCGAGGCCCTCGTGAAGCCTCGACTCAGCCTCGAGCCACTCCCACGTGCCGTCGTCAGACTGGTCATCGATGACGATGACCTCGACGTCGCCCGCCTGGCATCGCTCGGCAAGCACCCGTCGCACGGTCTCGCGGAGGATATCCAAGCGGTTGTAAGTTGGGATGGCCACGCTGATGGCCGTCAAAGTCGTCACCTGTTTGCGCTCGCGACGCGCTCATAGAGCGCGAGTAGCTGGTCCACGTGGCGATCCCAGTTGAGCTCTCGCTCGACCCGCGCTCGGGCATTCGCCCCCATCCGCAGGCGGAGCTGACGGTCCACCACGAGGCGCTCCAGCGCCTTCGCCAGAGCCTCGACGCCTCGGTTTGGCACCAGGATGCCGGATTCCCCATCAACCACCGCTTCCTTCAGCCCGCCCGCCGCGAAGGCCACGACAGGCAGCCCCGCCCCCATCATCTCCAGCGGCACCAGCGGGAACGGGTCCTCGTAGACAGACGGGACGACTCCGATATCGGCCGAACGGAGTAGCTCCGGAAGATCCGCGTGGGCGATGTGGCCGATGAGTTTGACGGCCGGCACGCGCGCGGCCTTCTCTCGGACGCAGCGGTCGATTTCGTCTGACTCCTCGCGCCGATAGTGACTGAAAGCCGATCCGCCGAACAGGATCTCGAAGTCGCTCCGGCGTTGCGCGAGGATCGCGGCGGCGTCGAGCAGCTCGTAGACGCCCTTTTCCGGGAGCCACCCGGCATAGAAGATGATTCGGACCGGGGACTTCTCCGGTCGTGGCTCCGATGGCGGACAGAATGCCGCGTGGTCGACTCCGTTGTAGATGACGTGCCTGTGCTCGTCGGGGAAGTCGGGGTAAAGCTCCTGGTGGTGCTCCATCACCCAACGGGCGCAGAAGACAAGATGGGCCTGGTGACAACGCTCGGCGAAGCGCCGGTAGAGCGGCATGCCATGCACGGCCATCCCGTGGAAGTGGATGACTGACTTCCGCGGATGCGTGAGCGCCAGGGCCGGCGTGTAGTGACCGTGGAACACATCGGCTTGGCGCTCGCGCCGGCCAAGGTTCCAATAGTACCCGAACTGAGTCAGCCTGCCGCGCCACCCAAAGTCTCTCAGATGACAGACGCCATCCATCTGACCAACCACCTGCGCCGCGTAGAGGTGGGCTGCGTACCCCCTTGCTCGCAGGACCCGCAGTTGGTTGAGTTCGACGACCTCCAGCCCTCCCGTGTGTTCGAGGTCCAGGGGGGCGGTAGGGGTCTGAACGAGCGCGATCCTCATTTGGAACCTCGGAGACTGCTATAGTCCGCAGGCGACATGGGCCATCTGTAGGTGCCAACCATCCTCGGCAAGCGCTGGGATATCACCAATGTCACGCAACGCCCGAGCGACCAGCCTTTGCCGGCTATATAGGCCGAAGGGGTGCCAGGAATGCCGCCACCGCAGGAATGCCGACTTCCGAAGGTGGCGCTCGGGAGCGGGGCACCCCATAAGGTAGGCGTGGACATCGCCCGCGCCGCCGTCGCGAGCCGTTTCAAGAGCGGCCGCTATCGCCGCGCGCCAAGAATCATCCGAGTCGGACGCCAACATCAGGACGAGGTTCTGCCCGCGCGTGATGATGCCGGCCGTCGGCTGGTCTCCGCCAACGAGTCTCACATCGTACGGGTGCCATGGGTGGCGGCGGAACCGCCAGTCCAGGAACTCAGGCGACGGCACCACGTGCAGGCGGGGCCCAACGCCCAACGCCAGGTCGCCGGCAAGAACGGCGAGATCCGCCGGATCGCTCGTGGTTCGGACGGATAGACCGTCCAGCATCCCCCGAAGTCTTCGCCTCCCGCCGAGCCACTCGGCCAGACATCCGGCCCCGGTCAGCAAGCCACGCCGGATGTGGGTGGCGCCCGGATGACTGACGCCAGTGGGCGTGACCCAGTAAGGCACGTCTGTCACGTGGCGGTACCCCAGCTTGCCCGTGTAGGCGCCGTGCGACATCGGGCTGGTGAACGCCCAGGCGATGTGGCCACCACGGTCCGCCATGTGGTCGACGAGCGCCGCACCAAGCGCGGCAAACACGCCTCGACCGCGGTAATCGGCGTCGACGTAGGAGTCCACGCCCTGATAGGTCAGCAACTCCTGGTCGCCGGCCAACATCGCGAAGGGGATCGCGCCGACGACGCCGATCACCCTCCCCCCCGCCTCGGCAACGAGGACGATGCCCTTGCCTGGGGGGGCGTCGCGGTAGCGCCAGTCCCAGAATTCCCTATCGAAGCGTGGCAGGTTCAAGCCCCGAGCAAGCAGGTCGAGGGCTTGCGCTTCGTGGGCATCTGTCGCCTCGCGGATCCGCCAGTCGGCCATCCGGTGACACGCGCTTTCTACTGGTCTGCTGACTCAAGGACTGCGAGCATCCTGGCGTACCTCGGCTTGCGGCAGACCATGAGATCGATGTTGTGGCGACACCGACGGGTGAAGTGGAATTTGTACGGTTCCATCCCGCGCATCAGGTCAATCTCACGCCATCCGTGCTCGATGCCATGCTCCACCAGGCGCATGAGCGCCTGGCTCCCGACTGAGTAGCGCTCAAATTCGGGGCCAGCGCCGGGAAGGTAGTCGTACATTACGCCATCGCCCAAGAATCCGTAGATGCACGCGATGTCTTGCCCGCCGACCGATAGCATGAGCAACACGGGCGGCGCGTCGGCCGGCATCGCCGGAACGAGCGAGCGGTGAAACCCGCGTAGTTGCTCCGTGTGGAGCGCGGCCGATCCCCCCCGCCCCTCCCAACTGGACTCGTGGAGGCGCAGGAACACGTCTACATCGGCGTCGGTGACCTCGGCGCCCACAGCGACGCGCACGGTCGGCTCGCCATGGTGTTTCGCCAGATTGCGCCACTTCTGGCCCATCTTGCGGCGCACCGATCCCGACAGGTCCGCCAGGAAGCTGTCCAGGTCGCCAGGCAACTTGATGAACGGGCATGGCGTGCCGACGTGGCCGCTGACGCAGAGACCGGACTGCCTGGCCAGCACCGGCACGAGTTCGTTGGTGGCGGAGTCCGCATGGATCCCCCGCAGCACCAGCGCGTCCCACCCGTCCAGCTCGTCGGTCAGCCACTCCAGCAGGGCCCGCCACACGTCCCACTCGCGCCCCGCTTCGACGAGGACATCGCGGTAATCGGCCGGAGCCCCGTGAGCGAACTGCAGCTCCCGCAGGACGGGAATCCCCTTCACGCGCAGCCGGTCCCTGTGGAGAGGAGCCACCCCCACGAGCCGGCCGCCGTCGCGAATGGCAAGGGTGATTCTGTCTGCCTCCTCGCCGGATGCTCCCCACCAAGTGCTGACCCAGGCATGAGTCAGGAAGGGCAGCCCGAGGCGGCAGCGGCCAAACAGGTCATTCCACTCCTCTTCCAGGTCCGAGAAGCTGCCAACATCGGTGATGACATCAATGTCCATCGCGCCGACTCCGTATCCGACTCAGATACCATCGCGCCTCTCTGGCGAGCTTGCTGGTGTAGCATCGGAAGCCGTACCAGCCGCGTGCCTTGGCGGCGAAGCGCGCGGGGCCATCGCTCTCGACTATGGGAACGCGGTGCAACATGAACGGATCAGTCGTCGGCGTGTTGACGCCCCAGGTCGCCGCGAGAACGGCGCGGCTATAGCCGGCTCGCATCAGGGCGTCCGAAGAGTCGCTACCCGTGTATCCATAAGGGTACGCGAAACTCGATACCTCGCGCTCGATTCGCGCCTCAATGTCTGCCTTCGAGTCGACCAGTTCCTCCTCGACCCGAGCCGCCCCGGCGTCGCGAAGGTCGAGGTGCGTCTGCGTGTGGGAGGCAATCTCGATGCCCTCACCGGCCATCTCGCGGACTTGCGGCCAGCTAAGCATGGGCGCGTCCGGTTCGTCGTGCCATTCGGCCATCCCGCCGACGGCCCCGGACACCAGAAACAGCGTGGCCGCGAGCCCGTGGCGCCTCAGGATGGGCAACGCGTGCGTGTGGTTGTCGACAAAGCCGTCGTCAAGGGTCAGCACGACGGAGCGCGTGCTAAAGCCTTCGACCGCCGCTTCCTCGAGGGTCAGCACGGGCCGGCCGCATCCGGCCAGCCACTCCATCTGCCTCTCGAAGGTGGACGGGCACACGTTGAGGGGGCCAGGTTGCTCGCAGACCCGATGATACATGAGCGCGATGGACGCCATCCTGATAGCAAGGCCGCCTTGTCGCCGGTGGGAATCGCGATTAACTGCGTAGTCACCTCTGAGTTCGACCTGCGGACTGGGGGTACCTTGCCCGAGGCCCAAAGGCAGGGCCACTCCCGTCGCGTCCGACTTCGACACTCGCGCGTGTAGGTTTCGGGAGCTTGATAGGCGAAGCATCGCGACAGATGGCTGATCGATCAGCAGACCACGCGGGGAGACGGGGCAAATGAGACCAGGCCCATGCGGATACTGACAATTGCCGCGAGCCTCCCGGCCCCAGGGGCGCCGGCGTATGGGGTGGATGCGGTGTTCGCCCCCATTGTGCGGCATCTGGTGGACGCGGGGCACGACGTTTGGGTGTTGACGGTCGAGTCGGCGTCGGTCCCCTCAGCTGGCGCGCCGACAGTGTGGCCTTGGTTGATCCGGGATTGCCCGGACCCCGACGTGCTCCCCGCCCAGTGGACCGCCACGCACAAGCTGCAGTACCTCTGGAAGATGCGTCGCAACTATCGCGCGACGCGGCGGGCGCTTCGTCTATCCAAGCCCGACGTGGTTTACTACAGCGATCTGGGGCTACTGACCGCAGCGCCCGTCGGCGCGGTGGAGGACGCGGGTCATCCTGGAGTGTTCCACGCGCACGACTGGTATGCGCTCGATCTGCTGGAGGGCGCGCGGCAGCCGACTCCCGACGGAGGCGTGAAGGGGATGGTCCTGAGCTGGGCGCAGCGCGGCCGGCGACCGGTAACCATCGGAGGGGCGCGGCTGCTGGCTAACAGTCACTACGTGATGGACCGGTACGTGGAGGCCGGATGGCTGCCCGAGATGGCTATGCTCGTGTACAACGGAATCGGCGACCAGTTCTTCGTCGAGCGGCAAAGGGATGAGCCGCAACAACGGTCCGTACTTTTCGCCGGCCGGTGCGTTCCCGACAAGGGCCTGCACGTGGCTGTTGAGGCGCTCGGGAACGTGGTTGCGCGCCACAGTGACGTTGAGTTGCACGCCATCGGCACCTTCCGCGATGATGCCTACCGCCGGACGGTGGAGGCAGCGGCCAAAGCGCACGGTGTGGCGGATCGCCTGGTGTTTCGCGGGTACGTGCCGAGAGACGACATGCCGGCCGAGTATTCCCGCCACCTGTGCACGGTCGTGCCCTCGCTCTGGGATGAACCCTTCGGACTCGTCTCAGTGGAGTCCCAGGCGGCGGGCACGCCGGCCATCGTGTCGCGCAGAGGCGGTTTGCCGGAGACGGTGCGAGACGGGGAGACCGGCATTGCCGTGGAGCCTGGCGACGCGACCGCTCTGGCGGAGGCCATTGGACGGTTGCTCTCGGATGGGGCGCTGTGGGGACACATGAGCCGAGCGGGCGCCGAGTTCGTGCGGGACCAGTTCCGGATCGAGGACACATGCGCTCGCGTCGAACAACACCTGCGGGCAGCCGCGGATGCGGGAGCGTGAATCTACCCACGCATCCGCCCGCTCACTCCCTCTCGACGCTGATGCCCTTCTCGCTGGGTGAGAACGCCAGAACCTGATCGACACCGATCCCTTGGGATGCTAGATAGTCGATCACGGCGCCGCGCGCGCCGGGCTTCAGCACGGCGATCATGTAGCCACCATGCCCGCTCCCAGCGAGGGCCGTGCCATAGGTCCAAGGCTCCAACTCGCGCCGGAAGGTCGCGGCGGGCTCGGGAGTGACGCCCGGCTCAAAGCTCTCGCGGTCATCCCAGTAGCGTCCGAGCAACTCACCCAGCCGCTCCCACTCCCCACCCTCCAGGCAGTCCGCCATGGCGTGAGTGAGTTGCTGGGCCGTCTCGTACGCGTACATGTAGTCGCTGCTCCGCAGGAAATACTTGGCGGCGATGGTCAGCATGTACGGATTTGCCACGTGGACCTCGCCGGTATGGAAGACCAGCACGTTCTCGCCAATCGAGGCCAGGCGCGCCTCGTCCAGCTCAATGTGGCGTATCCGAGGGCTGAAGAGCCCCGTGGTTGCGTCCGCCTGGATGAGCTTCACGCCACCCGAAGCTCCGCCGATGATGTCTTGATACCCACTGCGACCGTAGAACCGCTCGCAACAGTAGCTGCGGCGCAGTAGCTCCGCGTCGTTCGTCACCAGCCCCCCGATCTCGCGCAGCCCCTTGATGAGCCCAGCGGCGAGGATAGCGCTGGATCCGAGGCCCGAGCCGATCTGGGTCCGCGATTCCAGCGCGATTCGCAGGCCGCCTCCTCGCTCATCGCACCACTGCTGAAGCCCCCCGGGGGGCTCGACATCAAGGAGTCCCGAAAAGCGTAACGCCGCTTTCAGCAACACGAGGTGGTCACTACGGGGCACGTGACCTAGGATGTCGCCCAAGTCGGTGATTCTCTCGGAAGCGCCGATTCGATCTGACGCCAGCTCGATGCACGGCCGGTCGAGACGCTCGATGGTGATCCGGCCGGGCCAGCGCCCGTCAACGAGAACGGCGCAGTTGAGGACGACCGCCTGCTTTTCCTGGATGATGTATGAGATGTCCGACCCCTGCGAGCTTGAGAAGGCCAGTCGGGCTGGTGTCCGGACCGCGACTCGGTCGAGGAACGGGACCGGTTCGCTGGATGCCGGAGTCACTGCCGCCGACTCCTGGAACACTGCCTCGCCGATGATTGTGTTCGCCTGACGCGCCATGGCCACCGCCATGCCGTGCAACACGTCGGAAGAAACGTCCCCGTCGAGCAGTCGCGGCTCAATGGTTGCCACGGCCTCGTCGGGAGGCAAGTCTCCGGCCGCGTCGCCCGGATCAGGCTCGTGGGGATCCGCTTGCGCCATGAGCTGTCGGCGGAACATCTCGCTGGCGATGGCCTTGACTCTGGCCTGCATGTTGGCGCCGACTGTCTCCCCCTCGAGCCGTTTAAGTTGCCGGTAGACAAACGCGACATCGCTGGGCTTCAGGTGGTCTACGTGTTCGCTGAGGTCGACATCCGTTCGGCCCAGCACAGCGGCCTTGATCTCGCTGACCGACACGAGAGGGCGCGCCCACGGGACGCTGTTGACGACGAAATCCTGGATATCGGTCACGTGCCGCGGGGTCGGGCGCACCACACCCGCTACGCGAGCGCCCGAGTCGATCCAGGCGGTAAGCCCCGTGCTCATCTCAAGTTCACCGGGTTCACTCAGCGGGGCACGGCGCAAGTGCTCGGCAACGTCGGTTCTGACAATCTGAAGCGACGCATCGACGAGGCGGCTGCCGAGTCGCCGGGCGACTCCTGGCGAGGGCTTCGGCACCATCTCCCGCAGCAACCCATCGTCATCCAGGACGGCCACGGATCCCTTCGGCAGGTCGCGGAGCGGACGCTCCTTCAGGAGGACGCAGCCATCTACATCGCCCTCGCGGAATCGCTCGAGCACGGCGTCCATGTGCAGAGATTCGTAGGCGACGTCTCCGGCCATGATCAGAATGTGGCTTGCAGTGCCCACGGCGGGCAGGGCCGCAAGAATTGCGTCCCCCGTCCCGCGCTGTTCCTTCTGCAGGGCGTATTCAAGTTCCATGCCGGCGATCATGAAACTGTCGAGGGCATCGGGCAACGCCTGGCACCCGGAACCGTACACCACCACGGCCCGCTTGATGCCCCCTTGCCGCAGAACTCCGATGTTGCGCACGAGGATGGGCGTGCCGTCAACGGGCACGAGCGGCTTTGGGAGCCACTGGGTAACGGGGAGCATGCGCTTCCCGTGTCCCGCCGCCAGGATCACGGCGGTGATGTCGGAGGTGGGGTCATCCATGGGTAGATGCCTTCGGGTTGCGGCGGGCATTCTACGAGACAGCCCCGGCGCCGCGCATCTCGCGTATGAAGACGCGAGCGGGCCGATGCACGTGCATCAGGTCCAACGCGGGCATAGCCGGAGGGATGTCCACGTAGGAGAGAAATCCGTCGCCAGTGGTTTGCAGGCACAGGCCCTCAATGACGTCATTGGGGTAGTGCTTGAAGATTGCACGAACTGTGAGAGCGATGGTCGGATCCAGCCGGTCCTCAGCGCCGCCCCGCAGGCACGCTGCCGCCGCGAGCAGCTCCCACGGCGCCCACCATGGGAGTGTGGCAATCTGGACAGGCGCGTCGCGGCCGCCGAAATGGCTCTCGAACACCGGCTCGGAGACAAACCCACGGGGGTTCTGCACGTGCACATCGGCGATAGCCTCGCCGGTGTCGCGGTCCACGTTCTTGTAGAGCAGGTGCTCCGTGGGATGGACTCCCGCGCGCGCTACCCACTCCAGAATGGTCCTCACCGAGTTGCGGACGCGCGAGGCGTCCGGCTCCGTTAGATACCGGGCAAATCGCGCGGCGAAGCCGGTGAACTCGATAGCGTGCCCCGGGTCAACCACCACCCGGCCATCCGCGTTGCGGACGGGACCCGTCGGGCACCGGACCTCCCAGAACGCCCCGTCAGAGGGGCGCGAATGGTACGTCAGCACGGTTTCGATTAGGTGCGGGCCTATGCGCAGGAAATCACGAGCGGCCGAGGCGAATTCGTCTGAATCTGGCCCGTGCAGCGCATCCAGTGTCTCAATACAGTCGGCCAGGACGCCGAGAGTTATCATGTAGGGCCCCTGAGCCTGGTGCCCCTTGGGGGCTGGTGTCGCGCCCGCCAGAAACCGGTCGGATTCCAGGGACGTCTCGATGCCAGCCAGTAGCTCTCGTCCGAGTCGTAGCGCATCGCTTGATCCGAAGACGAGCCCGTGCTGAATCAGCCCATTGGCCGCGAAGCAGTGCGAGAAACTGGCTCCATCATGGCCTGGATCGACATCCATAGGGTCATCGGTGGCACGATTCGTGGTCGCGCTGACGACGTGCGGAAGGTACCCATTCAGCTGGTGGCGCTCTTGTAGCACGTCACTCAGGTGCTCTGCGCATGGCCGGATGCGAGCGGCATCCTCAAGGCCCGCGACGACGGACGCGCATAGTTCTCCCAGTACTCGCCCGTCACTCCACGAGTAGCACCCGCCCGTCCCGTATGGCTGGCCGGAGACGGAGTTGACGTCATAGTAGCCACCACGGTGTTCGGGGCAGTGCTGTGCCTCGAAGAGCCGGATGAAATACTCCAGATAGTGAGCCCGGTAGGCCTCTACGAATTCCAACAATCGGGGACCCAGCTCAACCGGCTCCGGGACACGCCACGTCCTGCTCATTGGGCGGGACTCCATGGGGTAGAACGACTATGGATCCGTCGGGCCGCCGAGCGCGGTGTCGATCCGCTTCGCGAGTTCGCGGGCCCGCGCGGTCCAAGTAAAGCCATCTTGCATCACGCCCAGCTGCTGCCCGACCCGGGCTTCATCGCGCGGCATCGCCACAATCTTCCCGACCGCTTCGGCGAATTCCTCGCCAGTCGAGGCCCGAGTGACATACGGTTCAAGTCCAGGGGGGCACCACGGCTTCGTGGAGACGACGGGCAGTCCAGCGCCGACGTACTCGAAGAGCTTGAGCGGGCTGCCGCTGGCGTTGTACTCGTCCACCTTGAAAGGGATTATCCCAACGTCCACATGCCAGAGGTATGGAGGGAGCTGCGCCCACTCGCGACGGCCCATGAGCCAGACATTCGGTAGCGCCCCCGCCTCCTCGGCAACCTGCCGGCAGTCCGGACGCACGAGGCCGATGATGACGTAGGACACGTCCGGCGTTCGGCGGGCCGCGTCCATGAGCAGCGGGTAGTCGATCCCGGAGTCAACCCAGCCGATAAAGCCCACCCGCGGCCGCGGGATGTCCGTCAGGTCAGCGGGACACCACTCCAGGAAGTCGGCGGGCGGCATGAAGCGCTCATCAACCGCGTGCTGCAGGTATACGACCTCGCGCGCGTGGGGGGTGCATTTTTCGACGAGACTGGGATGTGAACAGACGACCAGGTCGGCGCGCTCGATCAGTTCTCGCTCGCGAGCCTCGAACTTCCGCCGGAACTCGCCCTGAAAGAGCGCTGGGAAGTCATCCGAGCAGTGGTAGATCGTGAACCGCACGCCGGGCAACTCATCCATCAGGAAGACGCGCCACGCGTTGCCAAGGAAGAGAATGAGATCCCGCTCCCCGTAACGAGCCACCATTCTTCGCAGTTGGCCGGCGGCATGTCTCTCGTCAAGCCGTTGAAGCGTGCCGAAGCTGCCGTGGCCGGGGAGATTGAGCGGCGTGAACACGCTGAGCCGATCGACATCGGTCGGCACCACTCGGCGCGGAGCATGGATCCGCCCAAGGCCGTGTTCTCGCATGTGAGGGCACAGTTCCTCGGCGGGGTTGACGAACAGCACGTCCGCGCTCTCCGCCAGGGCAGCCATCAGGTGGTGTTTGCTATACCGGTTGTGGTGCCATGCGATGTTGGAGTCGCAGACATAGAGGAGATCGTCTGTCACGTTCGCTCCCCGGGGAGCGCTCTGCCGGCCGAGTCTCCGGATGTCACGGAGTTGAGCGCCGCTACCAAGCCGTCCTCTCGCGCCTGGAGAGGGAAACACTCCTCAACCCGTTTGCGGCACAGTTCTCCCGACGTCGAGGTCAGGGCTCTGGAGATCGCATCCGCCGCCGCCGGCGCATCACCATAGTCAACATAGAGGCTAAGATCACCGCCGACTTCCGGCAGGGAGCCCCGGCGCGTCAGGACGGGCGCGCAACCGCAGAGCATAGCCTCGGCGACGGCGCAACCGAAGGTCTCGGTTCCTGAGAGCTGCGCGTAAACTCGAGCCCGACGCAAAGTGTCGAGCACCTCCGGTGTCTGTAGGCCACCCGTCAGGTGCAGGTTGCCTTGCGCGAGATGGTTGAGTTGAGTCGCGATCTCCGGCGCAACGTCGCCTATCAGCATGAACCGCGCATCCTTTACAAGCGCCGCCGCCCGAGCGAAGGTGTCCAGCCCCTTGTGCCACACCCGCGTACGATTGGCCGCGTGGGCGATTGTGACTACTAGCCTCTCTCTGTGGGTGTCCGCGCCCCCCTCGACCTGCGAGGCGTCGAAGCCGTGGTACACGATACGCGTGTCCCGATCGCCACGCTCCGGCCGGATGAGGTCGGCGTGGTACTGAGACACGGCCAGCACAAGTCGGGCGCGCCGAACTGCGATCCGGGCGTTCCTCCAACGCCGCCCGTCTTCATACTTGAGACCGTAGGGACCCTCGGGGTAGTCGGCAAGCTCGTACTGACCCGGCACGACCACCACGGGCCGTCGGAGGTGACTCCCCCACTTCGCCGCCAGGTGCGCGTGGGTATCACAGAACCAGATGAATGCCGCGTCGTGGGTCCTGAGGTGCTTGGCCACCCGCAGGCCAAATAGGCGATCCTCGGGATCCCACGCCATGGGAGTCACGTCGAAGTGTTTTTCCAGCAGGTCAAGATCCGTCCGGACGAAAGACGCGCCGACCGCGAACATCGGACGGATGAAGAGTAGTCTCATGATATGGTGCCAATCACGGGCTTGGGCTTCACGAGGTCACCAAGTCCGACGTTTCGGCGCGCGCCCATTCGAGGGCGGCCATCAACCGGTCGCCGTTCAGCCCCCGTCCGAATTCATCCTCAACCCGAGCCCTCGCGCCTCGGCCCAAGCGGTTACGTAGTTCCTCATCGTCAAGCAACCGGGCGATGGCATCACCGAGAGCGTCCGGGTCGCGCTGCGGGACCACGATCCCCGTCACGCCATCCTGGACCAGTTCAGGGATGCCGGCAACGTCTGTTGAGATGAGCGGGAGGCCCGCCGCCGCCGCTTCCATGAGGGCCACGGGCAACCCGTCCATATGGCCGTCATCAGCGGTAATGCACGGCAGGGCGAACACGCGGGATCGACGGAGCAGAGCCTGCACCTCATCGGCGCGTTTCGCGCCGGCAAACTCAAACACACCTTCGGCCCCGCAGCGCTCCCACTGCTCATGAAGCCCGTCGGCATAGGCAGCGTGGTAAGACGACCGTCCTCCGACGCTGACGATGCGCAGTCCTGGGCGCGACGGGCGAAGCGCGCCAGCCGCCTGGATCAGGTACTCAATCCCCTTAGTCGGCCCCAATCCAGCGACACATAGCACGTCGATATCGCGGTCGGCCGTGCCCCAGTCGGGAGTCGGGCCGGCCTCGATCCCGCAGCGGACCGTGCGGATCTTCTC
The DNA here is from genome assembly GCA_964555935.1 of uncultured Armatimonadia bacterium. Taxonomy (GTDB): domain Bacteria; phylum Armatimonadota; class Zipacnadia; order Zipacnadales; family VGFC01; genus CAZKUN01. The sequence goes on from CAZKUN010000004.1 coordinate 22,311, forward strand.
GGCGTGCGAGGGCTGCACCATCCCCTGCAGGCCGCGCCGGACGAAATCAGACGCCGCGACGACGAGTCGCGCGCCGGCGATGGTATCTGACAGGGACTCGCGCTCGTCGGAGTCCATCAGTTCGTCCTCGAAGCAGTGCGCCGTGAAGCCGTACGGCACTCCGGCCATCTCGGCTATTGGCCGGACGATCGGAGTGCACAGGTGCGAGTGAAGCAGGTCAGGCTGCAGGGCGGAGATTTGCGCTGCGAAGCACGCTGCGGTTAGCCGATCGCGGCGTGTCCGCCACACGTCTCTGTGCCGGCCTTTGACCGTTGCCAGCGCTGCCCGTCGGAATACGATCGACGTGGCGACGGCGGGAAGCTGACGGTACCGGAAGTAGTGGACCCGGTCGAGGATTCCACTCTCGCTGATCTCTCGGTGCTCGGCCTGCTCGGCCGGCACGTTCCAGGAGAATATCCGCACGTCCACGCCGCGGCGCACGAGGTCGAGGACTTCGTGCAATACGAATGTCTCGCGGACCGTCGGGAACGCGCCAACCAGATACGCGATCTTCATAAAACTCGCTCCGGAAGTGCCGGTGTCGCCGTGCAGGGAAGGGCTCCGGCGACTGTGTCCGGCAACTCGCACACACTTCGCCGATGGGCCGACGCGCCCCTCCTGCAGCACGGGCGCGCGCATTCGATTGCGGGTCCGCGGGATTATCCCACGCCCTATTGGGGTATGCTACTCCATATGGTGCGCGAGTCGGGAGCGCAATGGTAGTTGCGGGAGGAGGGATCTGGCGGATCTCTCACGAAGATGTATCCACGTCATCTGCGTATGGGCCGCATAGATGGGACCTGGCCTGTGGGGCGAGTTGAGTGTGGTTGGGCAGTCAGACGTCCACCGTCGCGTAACGGGCTGGCGTAGGTCGGGCCCTGGCGACCGACGATGACATCCTGTCATTGATTCCAGGAGGCACATGGGTATGAGAACGCAGAAGGGATTCACGCTGATCGAGTTGCTTGTGGTCATCGCCATCATTGCCATTCTCGCCGCAATCCTGTTCCCCGTGTTCGCACGCGCGAGAGAGAAAGCCCGACAGGCGGCTTGCCAATCGAACCTCAAGCAGGTCGTCTTGGCGATCCAAATGTACGCCCAGGACCACGATGAGTTAGTGTGCATGGCGACCATGGGTACGAACTACACCGATGTCGACTACATGTGGTTCAACGTCATCGGCCCGTACACCAAGAATGCTCAGATCTACATATGTCCGTCGCGCAGGGACGTAACTCAGTGCTCGGGCGGGTACGTCTGGAACGCGCTGGGCGGGTCGTTCGGCTCAGGCGGCGGACCTTGGAACGGCTTTGGCCTCATGCCGTCCATGACCTACACGGCTACCGGATGGGTCATTTCGGACGGTGACGTAACGTATCCTTCGGAGACAGTCATCGTGGCCGACACCCTAAAAGTCGGCCTCGGCTACTACGACACCTGGCATGGCTTTGCCCTGAACGCAGCCGCGTTCCCGCAGAACCTCCCGGACCATCACAACGACATGGGCAACTACGCCTTCTACGATGGGCATGTCAAGTCCGTGAAGTTCCAGGTGACAACACCGGGGGCGCCGGAACTCCTGCCATTCGACGTTTACAGATAACTGCAAGTGCGGCTCCGAAGCTCCCCAGTCCACGCAAAACGACTGGGGAGCTTCGCGCTCAACCAGCGTGTTGCCCGCGCTTCCTGACGGCTAGTCTTGTCGCTGTGGAGTAGGTGCGCACAGTGCCCGGTAGACTTCCGCGAGGGTCGGCCATGCCGCATCCTCTCGGTACCGGGCCTCTATCACCTCGCGTCCCCTCATCGCGAGCGAGCGCCGAAGATCAGGTCGACTCGCCAATTCCAGCAGCACTCCAGCCAGTTCCTCGACGTCGCCCGCCGACACGACCCGTCCGCTGTCCCCATCCACGACCATATCCGCCATGGCGCCGACGGGCGTAACGACCACGGCGCAACCTGATGCCATGGCCTCCAGTAGGCTCATCGGCATGCCCTCGTCATCTGACGGAAGGGCGAAGACGTCGCTCTCCGCCAGAAGCCGCATGACTTCACCACGCGGCAGCCTGCCTGGAAAATGGACGACGTCGGCAGCGCCACGCTCCGCGGCCCGGAGCCGCAGCGCGTCCAGCAGTGGACCATCGCCGGCGATGGTGCAGTGGAGGGACGCGCCTCGGTCTTGCGCAGTCGCCGCGGCGTCCACTAACTGCTCAAGACCTTTGTTCTCCACCAACCGCGTCACGGTCGCGATACGGCACACCTCATTGGTCGTCGGTGTGGCGGCATCATCCCAGTCCAGGCCAAGCCAGTTTGGGACTACGACAACGCGGGTGTCCAGTCCGAAGAGGTCTCGCACCCGCGGCTCAATCGAAGGTGCCAGAACTGCCACGGTGCAGTTCTGGCGAATGGTGGACAACTCTTGCTCCGTGTAGGACCAAGGCGGCAATTGACGCGATTGCAGATTGGTGAGCCCTGAGTGCTCGTGGTATAGCATTGGCACCCCAGCATCACCCGCCCACGCGGCCACGATCAGCAGCGCCCCATCGGAACGGTGGGCGTGTATGACGTCGATGTGCCGTCGTGCGTGGGTGGCTTGGAGATTGTGTCTCTGGGTGAGAGAGAGCCACCAGCTCAGAGGGCGTCGCTCTATCTCGTATGTGAGTTCGGACACCAGCCTCGGCCAGGCTCCCGGCCGACCTCGCCGCCGGGCCCAGTAGAGCGGGAATGCCACCGGGGCCACGGCCATCCTGAGGAGCCGCAGGACGCGCTCGACCACGCCATGCCGCCCGGCCGGCGGGCCGATGACCTTCACCCCGACGTCGTCCAATTCACGCACGTATTCGAGCTGTGGATCGACAGGGTGCTTGCAGATCACGCTAACGGCATGGCCATCCCGGCGTGCCGCCAGCGCCGCGGTCGTCAGCATCCGCTCCGCGCCGCCAGCCTGCGCGAGGTGTGCGGTGGTGACGACGATGTTCAGCGGTCCTCCGACTTCCGGTACCATGCTGTGGACACTCACCGGCCCTTCCCGCGAAACAGCTCTATCGCGGCGTCTCGCCCCTCAACCGGTTGCTCAGGGCGGTCCGAAGGCGGCGCCAGAACGGACCATAGGCGGGGTTTCGCAGGAACACAATGGACAGACTTGGCAGGGCACGCAGCACGCGCCCGGCATCGAGGTGGGATTCTGCTCGGCTCCACCAGTCCAAAGTTCGGCGCCGACGCCCGAGAACTCCATTACCATCCGCATAGGCGTCCACAATGCTCTGCATAGCCTCTGTTGAGCCCGCGGCATCCAGCGGATCAGTGCCTGTCTCCCGCCTGTGCGCAGTAGCGGTTAGGATCAACGACGCGCAGATGCGGAACTCATCGGCACGTGTCCTGGTTTCGGAAACGGCATGGCATCTCAGTTCGTAGAGCGGCTCGGGGATAGCGCCGATGCACTCACCACCATCGAGAAGCCTCATCCAGAGGTCGTAATCCTCGGCGCATGGCAGTGGCCGGTAGCCGCCGGCCGCGCGCATGGTCGACGCATGGGCGAACACGCTACCGTGGACGATGCAATTATGTCCTAGCATTTGGCGGGCGATCTCCTCAGGTCTCTGAGGGGCTTCGTGGACGCCGATCTCGGCCCCCTCACCATCGATGAGTCTCGCCCATGTGCTGACCAGCTCTGCCTCGGGATGAACCTGCATGTAGCGCAGCTGCCTTTCAAGCCTTTCCGGCAGGCTGCGATCGTCGGCGTCCATCCGGGCGATCCATTCACCAGATGCGTGTCGGAGCGCCACATTCAGCGACTCGGCAATGCCGATGTTAGCTTCATTCCGCACAACAACCAATCGGCCATCGTCAATGGATGCGAGAATCTCAGGCGTTCGATCGCTCGAGCCATCGTCGACCACGACCAACTCAATCTCGCGGTAGGTTTGCGACAGGATGCTGTCAACCGCCTCCCGCAGGTACTGCTCACCGTTGAGAACTGGCATGAGGACGGACACGAGATTGTCGCGCTCGCACATAGCAGTCACCTCCGGCACGGCCACTCCTGCGGCGGTTCAGGAGATCACGGACGCGCAGTCTACGTGCCCACCCGTGACGAACACGCTCGTTGGGTTGCAGCACTTGAGAGAGTTGTCGGTCTCGGCAAGCCGCTCGTGGATGAACGCCATCTCATCCAGAATCGTCCCGCCCTTGTAGTCCGTGACGGCGAAATGCACGGCCTCGGCCTCCCGAGCGACGGAGAGACTCCAGTCGCGCCAGTCGAACGACAACGTTTCCAGCTTGTCTTGGAAGAAATACCGTGGCGAGTTTAAATCTGCCCCCACGAGCTTAATCGGGCGCCCCGGGAACCTTATGGCCACGTAGTTGATGGCCGTCTCCATGCTTGTTCTGTAATGGAAGTGGGGCTCTGAGGGCCTGCGAGCCCAGTGGCCTGGCTCAAGCCACGGGGCCATATTCAGGTACTCATAGGTGATGGCGCGAAGAGTCTTGATGAGAGGGAACTCGCTGCGTAGCGCCCATCGGGCCATCCGCTTACGTAGATACCGGTCCCACCTGGCAACCATGCAGTTTTCTCGATACCATGGGCCCAATATCAACGTGACATCCGTGATCCCGTTGGTAACCAGGAGATTGTGCATGGCCTGGACCACCAGTGGCCCAGGCATATGGTGGTCCACGTGATAGACATGCGTGGGTAAGATGCCGGCCAGTTCGTAAAACAGCGCGAACTTGTTTAGGGCCAAGACGCACTCACTACCGGCGATGTGCTCCCTCTCCCGATCCGTTAGGTCGAGCACGGACTCGCCACACGCTAGGATGAAGACGTCCCCAAATCTGCTCACGTTGCCTCCTCACGCCCTCGGTGGCGGGCGCTACGGGCGCTCCACTATGGTCTTGCGCTGCATCGGGTCCAGCGCCTGTATGTCGGGGTCTTCGTAGAACGAATCATCTCGGGCGTGAGTGTCCGATATCTCCTCGAAGATGACTCCCCCGGTCGTCCAGAACGCATGTGGGCACCCCGGCATCACCGTCACCTTCTGACCCGGCTGCAACTCCATGACCACATCGTCCAGTTTGAGCGAGAGGGTCCCGGAGAGAACGCAAAACGTCTCCTCCTTCCGCTGGTGGTGGTGAACGGGGTGGCTTTGCCCCGGCAGAAGGATGAGTAGTTTCTTGCAGTACCCCCGGTTCACTACCGTGATCAATACCGCCCCCGTCTCTCGGAGTCGCTCCAGGCCATACTGGTGGGATAGCTCGACCTGGGCGTCCTCGCCGAGGCGGATGCCCGCTTCCGCCAGCATGCCGAGCACCTCATGTACTGCGCCCCGGGCCAGAATGGCGGGGCCGGGATCAACCCGCTCGCAGATTGCGTCCCCCTCCGTGTACCCAGTCGATGCGGCGTATTGCGTTCGGTACCGGCCGAACTCCGAGCTGGTCGTCTGGTCCGGTTGGCACGGCATGGCGAAGTATACGTCGTCCGCGGTGAACACGCGTCCGGCTGCGACCGGTCGCCTCGCGTAGACACCGCGGCGCAGCGAGAGGATGGACGCAGACTCCACCTCCAAAGGCTCGCGCCAGTCGTGGCCACCACACATCCCTTGGGCTTGGAGTGCTGCGTGGACCCACGCATCGGCCTGCTCCGGATTGCTCGAATACTTGTTGAGCGAGATCGTACCCGTCGGAACGCCTACGTGGCGTTCGAGGATCGTCGCGCCCATCGCGACGGCCAATTGCGTCGCGTCGGTGCAATCGGGGTCCTCATGGCCGGAATACCCGATTGGCACGTCACGGTACCTCCTACGCATCCGTTCGATTGAGTGCAGGCTCAGTGTCTCTGGTGCCGCTGGGTAGGCCGCCACACAATGCAGCAGCGCGTGTGGCACACCACAGTGCCGTAGGTAGGAGGCCACGCTGTCGATATCGGGCAGGGGCAAGCCGCCAGTGGAGACGATTACGGGCAACCCCGTCCTCGTGACGGCCTCCAGCAGAGGCCAGTCGGTGGCGCTGCAACTGGCCACCTTCAGAACATCCAGCCCATCCTCCACGCAGTGGGCCACGGAGGTCTCATCGAACGGTGTCACGAGCGGGGTCATACCGCTGTCGCGAATTTCCGAGATGATCAATCTGAACTCGGCGCGAGACAGCTGTGTGCTAAGAAACCGGGGGATATGGGGAACGCCCTCCCGGTCGCGATACGTCGGATGAATGAAGGTGTCGAGATCGCGGTACTGCAGTTTGACGGCCGCTCGGACCCCATGGCGTCGAGCGATGGCCCCCATCTCGGCGACGATGCGCAAGCCGTGGTCCACAGACCCCTGGTGGTTGTTGGCCATCTCGAAGACGAAGAGCTGCTGCTGGAGATCGAACATGCCGCTATACCTCCAAGTCCGGCGTCGTAGGCCCGCCGGCCATGCGTTTGAGTTGCGCGGCTGACACTATCCTATCGTCAATGTACAGGTCGGCCGCCGGTTTCCCGAAGTGCAGATCGTGGTACGGAACGCCCCATTGTGCAAGCTGTCGACGAGTAAGGTCACCCCAGTCAATCCCGGTCGTGCTACCCCTGGCCGTTGCGATCACTATGCGGTGTCCGAGTTCGTGGAGACTTCGCATCAAGGCCACAACATCCTCTCGTGGTTGCGCGATGTCGTACTGGGTGGTTGGCGCCAGCGTACAGATTACCCCGTCCATATCGAAGCACAGTGTCAACGGAGTCACGGCCGTGTCGCCCCCAATGCCACCGGTCGCGACACCCGCTTCGCGTAGCCTCTCGCAGGCCGCATCGAAGTCGGATTCGGTGTCGATGTCGAACATGTCGCTCACGGCATACCCGTATATGTGTTCACCGGTCATCGAGTTGCACTCGACGACGACACGTGAGCGAACGGCGTCGATCGAGGCGGCCTGCAAGAAGACTTGTGGCAGCGCTTGCCTCGGCATGTTGTACGCCTCCGGCGGTCCATCGGTCAGGATGGGGGCGAGTAGCCCGTCTCCGCTCCGTGACCACATCTTGTACGGCGTCTCCGGCGCGAGGACAATGGATCGCACGGAATCCAGGTCCGGTCGGTCGATGAGCAACTGTACGATGGCATCGATGTCCTCTATCTTGCGTACCGGATGGGTCGGTCGAAGATGTAGGCAGAACTCCGGAACATAGCTCTCCTGCTCTCGCAGCCACGACAGCGCGTGCTGGAACACCTCGAGGTCAGTCGAATTGTCCTCCGCGAATTCGGCCGGACGCAGAAATGGGGCCTCGGCACCGTAAGTGCGCGCGATCTCAGCGTACAGCGCGGAATCCGTACTCACAATGGTGCGTGTGACGGTCCGGGCCGCATGGGCTTGCTCGATGCTGTGCGCCATCATCGGCTTGCCCAGCATGGAGCGGATGTTCTTGTGGGGTACGGATTTCGACCCGCCGCGGGCGGGGATAAGCGCTAGTGTCTCGTGGTCGCCAGGCGACATGTGCTCTCCTCAACTCGTTCCCGACATACAGCTATATGCGCCGGTTGGCGTCAGGCGGCCTCCCGGGCACGATGGTCTTCCGACGCTATGAGAGTTAGTTCCTCCCTGGCAATCTTCCTCCATGAGCCTTGGCAACGCAGGCCGTACGGCGCAACATCCGCGAAGCTCAGTGCCACCCGTCGCTCGCTGGCCACTCCGACTTGTGGAGGTGTGGACGTAGTCACTCGTGTCTCCTTGGTATTGCTCCGAAGAGGGATCGGCCCCACACCTCATCGGGAACGACACAGGGATCGTCCATCGGGCGACGGCTGGCCGACGCCGGAGACTTGAGGATAGGCCACTGGGCGGCTATTGCGCATGTGGTCCGCACGGCAGGTGCGGCGACATGAGCCGAGGAAGGTACGTGAGAGAATGGACCGCTCCACGCTGCGTCCTGGAGCCCTCGTTGGGAGACCGGAGATGGAGCACGACACAGGGGATAGGCCCGATTTGTCAGTCGTCCTTCCGTGCTTCAATGAGTCGGCGAGCATCCCGAGCATTCTGGATCGCTTCGCGGAGGCGGGTGCGGGCGTCGACTTCGAACTAGTACTCGTCGACAACGGATCAACTGATGATAGCGCCGAGGTGATGGGCAGGCTCGCGCCGCAATACCCGTTCACGCGGGTGGTTGCCGTGGCGACAAACCAGGGGTATGGGCACGGCGTGTTCACAGGGCTCCAGGCCGCTCGGGCCCCGGTGCTGGCCTGGTCCCACGCGGATCTCCAGACAGACCCGGCTGATGTCTTCCGAGGCTACACGCTGTTTCGGGAGGTGCCTGACACGGACCCGGTGCTCATCAAGGGACACCGAGAGGGACGAGAGTTCTCTGCGCGAGTGGTTTCGTGGGGCATGCAGGCGATTGCCACCATGCTGTTCCGCACCATCCTGACGGAGATCAACGCGCAGCCCAAGGTGTTCAGCGCGGCACTGTTGCAGCACGTGACTCAGCCTCCCGCTGACTTCAACTTCGACGTATACGTGCTCGTAACCGCCAAACGCAGAGGTTGGCGCATCGGCACTTTCCCCGTGGAGTTCCCGCCGCGTAGACACGGTCAGTCCAATTGGTCAGCCACATGGCGCTCGAAGATCAGCACGATCATGCGGTCCCTCTCATATATGGTCCATCTGGCGAGGAGCCCGGACGATGCATAGCCGCTCACTGGCTCTGAGGATCGCCTTGCCTGCACTACTGCTCGGGCTGCCGTACGTGCTGTTACCCGGGTACCGCGTCCTTCGCGGGGACGCTCACTCTCAGTTAGGCGTTCCCGGCGTATCGTTTGCTCTGCTGGTCCTGGGATTTGTCGGACTCGCGAGCATTCCCCAGATGCGGTCACGCATCGCCCAGGCGCTGTCGGTCGAAGACTGTGGCGGCCCTGACCGCCCGGTCAGTAACGGCACACCACGACTCATCGACCGTATAGGCCTCCCACTGGGCTTGGCCTTTGTCGTCGCGGTGCTGGCGTATCTAGAGTGGTCGAATCCGTACTTCTTCACCGAAGACGATAATGTCGTCCAGTTTCTGCCGACGATCGAGCTCGGAGCCCGGCGTCTGATGGCGGGGGAGCTTCTGGCCTGGAACCCACACCAGATGTTGGGTGTGCCCGCGGCGAGCTTGGGGATCTACGCCCTCACGTATCCACCGACATACCTGGCCTACCTGGTTTCGCGGGACGTCCTGGGGGATCCGCATGCCACCATCGACGTGTTCTGTATTGGCCACCTCATAGTCGGCTACCTCGTCACGTATCGGACAGCGCGCTTGGTCGGGCTTCGCGGGATGCTCTCGGCGGCGGCCAGCGCCGCGTTCGTGCTGAGTGGGTACATGTTAATGGGCGGCCGGTCCTGGTACTACATGACGCCGGTCGCCGTCTACGCCCCGCTTCTCGTGTCCTCCATCGTGATGCTCTCCCGGCGCAACCCGAATTGGAAGTGGGCTTCCTCCACCGGCCTGGCGGTGGGCCTGTTCTTCCACGCCGGCAACGCACAGATGTGGGTCTATGCAGTGATGTTCACTGTCGTCGCAACGGCGCTTTTGGCCGTTGCCGGTCGGGTGCCCTGGCTCCGGTGTGCCTGGCTGGGCGTAGCCATCGCAGTGGGTGTGGCAGTGGCCGCCCCGCTCCTAGTTCCTCAGGCGGCCGTCGCCGCCCAGGTAAATCGTACGCTCGACGGACGCGGGATTCTCGAGAGGCTACCGGCGCTCTTGGTACCGTATCCTCTGATCAGAACCCACCACCCCTTACATGGGGATCCTCGTTCCTGGGGGGCGGGTGATGTGGACCCGTGGATTGGTGGGCAGTTCTACTACTCCGGTAGCCTGTTCAATTTCGCTGGACTGGCAATTCTCGCATCTGCTCTCGTGTATGGCTGGAGTAGACGCGTCGTCGGGGCCAATGTCTGGCTGGTCTGCGCGTGCCTGGCGCTGGTGCTGGCGTGCGGTTCCGAAATGGTGCTTTGGAAGGTGCAATCGTGCCTGCCCGGTTTTCGCTACTTCAGCAAACCCATCAAGTACGTCGCCTACATCGTGCTCTTCATGAACCTCGGTGGCGGACTTGCGGTGCAGCGTTGCTGTGCTGCAAGTCGTCGCCCTGGCAGTTGGGAGACGGGTCTTGCCCTCGGGGTGTTCGCGCTACTTGCGTACCATGCGGTGAGGCCTTGCCCGGCGTTCTTCACCTACGGCTTGCGCCCGTACCCATCGATCTCGTCGTCATTGTACGCCTACTCCTCAGTGCCCGGCGCGGAGAGCAACTACCGCGCGGGCAGTGTGACACGGAACCGATGTACGACCGAAGGCTACTTCACGGCACTTCCCCACAACACCGGCAGCGTCCACGACGTGTTGTCCATCAACGGGTACGAGCCGCTCGTCGCAACTTCGGAGCCCGGCCGTCGGGTATCGCGCTTGCTCCGGGATGATCTCGTGCCGTCGCTACGCGCGTACGGAGTGCGGACACTGGTGGTCCGCTACGACCCCGAGCCGGGGTTCCCATCGGACTTCGCAGTCACAGGATTCCTGCCTACCGGGACTGCCGCCGAGACGAAGTCGCAGTTGGCGGAGGCGGCAGCCCGCGAGGAGGCCAGACAGGTTGGCTTCGATGGCGGAGCCCAGGTCTGGGAAATTGCCAAGCCGGATCCACTTGCGTTCGCCACAGGCAACCCCGATGAGCCGTTGCCTATCAAGGTTGGGGCGCAGTCCGTTCTAGTGGACGTCTCGCCGCTCCCCGACGGGGGTTCCGTGTCGGTGAACTTCATCCGCTGGCCTCAGCACGTGGCCTATGCCGACGGCGACCCCATTGGCCTCGGGACGGATGACTGGGGCCGCATTGCGGCTCGCGTACCGCCCAGCACACAGACCCTCGAGGTCCGCTATGTACCGGCGTGGGGGCGTGGCTTCGTCGTCGCGGCGGCCCTCCTCACGCTGGCGGTGGGCGCGATGCTGATGCTGCGCCAGCGCGCTTCTCACGCCGAAGCTCAAGAACACGGAGGGGGATAGGCCCGATGCTCGGCAGTCCATGCGGCGCTGAAGGGTCGGTCATCCTGTTCGTGGCCCTCGCGCCAGACGAGCAGTTCGCGGGACGACTGATGGCGCTCAAGGGCCGGGTAGCCGACCTGGTCGGGGACCAGCTATACATCAGCGACCCGCCGCACATGACCCTCTATCTGGCCGCATTTCGAGACCCGGTGGCCGTCGCGAATGCGATGGCTGGCGCCATGGCCGACGTGTCTGCACCATCCATCGAGGTCGTCGGCTGGCACGTCTTCGCCGGCGATCCCCTCACGGGCCGCCACTCCCTGGTGTGTCAACTCAAGACCGAGGACCATGCACGCCTCAAAGCGGTCCAGCGGCAGATCGTAGCCGCATTGGCCCCACTGCGGGACGTCTCCGCCACGCGGGACCGATTCGCGGCGGCATGGGCCCGATTGGGCGACATCGAACGTGACAACGTGGAGGCGTACGGCTTCCCCTTCGTCGGCCCTATCTGGCACCCGCATTTCACTCTCGCGTCCATCGACGAGGACGCCTGGGAGACCGTTTGGCAGGCTCTGGAGCGCGATCCCCCGGTCGGGCCTGTGCGATGCCACTGGGTCACGCTCTACCGTCTCATTGAAGGGCACCCACACGAGGTAGCCCGGCACCGCGTCGGCTAACACTCACTGAGGGCGGCCTTCCAGATGTCCGGACGCTTCGTGCAAACCGCGTCCACTGGGTATGGTTCGAGCGCCGTAGCGAAGTCCGCGATCCAGTCAAGCGGGTGTGACTGCAATTCAGGGGAGACGATGCAGAGCTGGAAGTGCTCCTTGAGTTGCGCGTAGCTGTCGTCGTCCAGGGGCATCCTGGTGAAGCAGTCGACCCAGACCCATTCCACCTCACCCGCCAACGAGAGGGCCGACTCAATGGGCTCGTATTCTGAGAACCTGACGGCAACGCGCCTCTCACCTTGGGCTGTGAGAGTCCGAACCATCGGGAACGAGCTGTCCAGGAAGAAGTAGTCCCTGACTCTCGAACCCGCTATGAGATCAAGCACGCGGTGCTCGATGCGCTCACTCTTGATGTTCAGGATCATTGGGCCGTGGTCGTAATGAGCGAGGTAGTCCTCGAAATCCTCACCGTCCCCGAAGGGATCGTGCTGCAGGATCAGCCGGTCCCCGCGATCCCTTAGGTCTACCTCCACCCCGTACTCGGTTGGTAACTGGCACAACTGCTCGACCGTGTTGATCCGGTGCGCGATGTAGATCATGTCAGGCACTCTCCAAATCTGGCGAATGACGCCCGCAGATATCAGTCGTCTTCGGCGTCCCGTTCTACCCGTTCAGCGATTCCCCTGCGGAATGTGATATAGCGCATCCCCAGGAAGTTCAGTACCGTCGAGACCGCCGTCGCAGCAAGAAAAGCGACTGGGCGGTTGCCCGGAACCACCCAAGTGACCACCCATGCGTTGCAGGCCATGTTGAGCGCCCACGTCGTCATGTAGATCAGGACGTATGTGATGGGTTCGCCGGCCGCCCGTCGGACTGACCCGAAGGTCCAGAGTTTGTTGCCGGCAAAGCCGACCGCCATGCCCGCGACATACGAGGCCCCCTTTGAGGGCGTCAGGGGCAGCCCGAGTGGACTCGTCAGAGCATAGTAGACCATGGCGTCGACCGCAACGCTCGCCGTGCCGACTATCACGAACCGGAGCAGCTGGCGCCGAAGCTCTGCGTTGCTACTAGGGCTGGCGCAAGACTGCCTCAAAGTGCTCCTCCCAGCGCTCGTAGTCGTGCAGGTCGGCGGGCGTACCCCAGCCGATGTACTTCTTCACCTCGAATGCCGCAACCCGGTATCCCTGTTCGATCATGAGATTGGGGATGCTATCCATGTAGAACTCGCCGTTGACCTGCTGTCCCGACCGCACAAGTTCGTCAATCGACTCCACCATCAGGCCAGCGGTCTGGAATGAGAAGAACCCGCTGACGACATGATCTTCGGTGGGGCTGCCTGAGATCGGCGCCTTCACCGAGACCCCTGTGATTTCGGTGTCGTCCTCGCCGGTCCGCACCCAGCCATACATCTCCGGGTTCAGGGCAACTCGAGGTTCGCGGCGGTATGTCCAGACCACGCCATCGCATCTCTCGACGTAGAGGAGAGCCATCAAGCGCTCGGCGTCGTAGACATGGGTGTTATCGCACGCGGCGACGGTGACTGTATCGGTCGGGTCGAGGGCATCCGCCGCCAATCGCACCGTGCAGGCCTGGCCAGCTGTTAGCCCGTCGGTTGTCACGATCTCGCACGTGGGGAAGTAGCATCGAAGCACCTCATCGATCGCGTGCTCTTCAACGTGTGCTTCCTGGCAAACGAACACTACCTTGCTGGCATCGGGCAGATCTCGGACCGCCCGCACCACCATCGGAACGCCGGCCACCAGAATCAGTGGTTTAGGTGTGGTGTAGCCGGCATCAGTGTAGCGTTGACCCGCACCGGCCATCGGCACTACTATCTGCATGTTGTGCGCTCCCTATGTACGCCTCGGAAGTTCGAGAAGACCGACCGCTCCACGTCCGGGGCAACGTTCAGGAACAGCCCATGGTCTTGGGTAAGGACGAACTCGAAGGGCGCCATGTGAGGAATGACCAGTCGGTACCAGTCCTTCTTTGGCACCCCTAGCGTGCCTCCAACAAGACACCGAAGTACGACGTTGTGCGTGCAGATGGCTGTATTGAACTTGCGCCCCTTCAGGCTTTCCGACACGAAGTCATGCACGCGCCTAACGACATCGCCAGAACACTCGCCGTCCGGGAACGCGGGGTCCTCGCCTCTGCCCCAGGCTGCAAACAGCTCGGGAAACGTGCGACGTGCCTGGTCCGGCTGCAAGCCGTCACATGAGCCGTAGTGTATCTCGATAAGTCGCTCATCCGATCGTGGTTCCGGCAGGTCTACCCGTTCGCGCAGCGTTGCGATAGACTGAAGGCACCGGCGCAACGGTGAGGAGTAGCATTGGGTCGGTCGATGCGATGCGACCCGATCCGCCAAGTCATGTGCGTCCTCTGGCGGGAATGGGACGATGTCAGGATCCCGTCGGCCGACGAAGACGCCTCGTCGGTTCAGATGCGTAGGCGCATGGCGGAAAAAGACGTGGTGTGACGCCGTCTCTTCGAACACGTGGCGGAACTGCCGTTCGAACGAACTCACGAACAGAGCCGTTCGCTCGTCGAGCTTGGGCACGGGGTCGCTGAAGTCGAGCGCGCGTTTCCTCCGGCGGAGGTGCCAGTACAGCGAGGCGATCTCCGCCGCCGCCTCGGGGAATACCATTAGGAACTGGCTCAACAGCGCCTCGCCATCGGGCGCGCTCTCTCGCCGTTCGAGCAGCTTCAGCAGGTTCTGCATCAGGAACTTCATAACGTGGTAGGCGAATTCGTGCCTGCCCCGCACATCCATGGGCTTGGTGTGGCGCACCTCACGGTATCCATCTGCGGTGCAGACGAGTTCCCTGTAGGACACCACGCCCTCAGCCAGATCTCGGATGTAGTCGGAGATGCTCCTACGCGTGCTCTGGAAGTGGCGCGGCTGCAACCCAAACACGGGATAGACCTCGACAAGACTTGACTTGCGGTGGGTACCCGATCGTTGCCAGTCGAGACACGTGAATGGGCTGCTCAACACATGCTCAACATGAGCGTCAACTGAGTAGAGCATCAGGTGCAGCACCGCCGTAGCTTCGTCGTTGAATTTGAGCGGCCCAAGCGTGGGGTTGATGATCAGTCCATACCCGGCGTCATCCAACACCGGCCGCAACGCTTCGTCGAATTGCCTGCCCAGTTCACTGAAGCGAGAGTCATCCAAGTGGTCCACGACGAGCACGAGATCGATATCGCTTATGCCGTCGAGGCCTCCGCTGCGGACGAAGCTGCCCACGAGCGTAGCGGACACCACATACATGGCGTTATCAACCGCGTGCCAGATGCGGTCCGTGATCGCGCGTTTCAGTCCGGTCCGTCCAGCGCTAGCCATGCCGTCCGCCAGTCTTGATCTTTACTATCGCCTGCACTGGGTGGTCGGAGGTGAGCACGGCGGATGCGGAGACGATGTACTTCGCCGGGATGTCCGAAACGTTGGCGGTTGTCACGCCGCCGTCGAAGATGATCTGGTAGCCAAACCGATCTCGGAGCTGGTCCAATACGGATACTGCCTCGATGGCCTGGGAGGCCAACTCCTGCCCGGAGTGCCCGGGCTGGGAGACGCCGAGCACCATCACTAGGTCAACGTATGGCAGGCACCGCATAGTGAGGTGAATAGGCGCGGCCTGGTGCCAAACTACTCCCACCTTCTTGCCTTTGGCGCGGCAAGCAAATATGACGTCAAGCGCCGGCTCATCTCCGTCCGGATGGATCAGATACCAATCCACCAAGTCCCAGGTTGCCTCGATCCACCGCAATGGCCGACGCGACATGATGTGCAGGCACAGAGGGACGCGCCCCCACAGCTCGCGCGCCGCGCGGATGCGCTCCAGGTCAACCGCACTTGCGTCCGGCCTAAACGTCTCGTCCACCAGATCGACGTGCACGTGGTCGCAAAAGGGCCCAACGCGCTCGTAGGCCTCGTGCATAGGCGGCCCCTCGTTGGCATACACGGCGATGCCGAATTCCTTCGCACGTGAGAAGGCAAGGCGCCGGTGCAGCGCATAGGCGATCAGGAACAGGGCTCCCGAGGTGATCAAGCGAGTAGGCCCGTAGCTCAAATCCGCGACACCGGTCAACAGGCTGATCGCGGCTACGTTCAGCCAGAACGAGAGCAACGATATGAGCACGAACCAACCGGACGTTTGGAGGAGGTAGCGTCGCGGGACGCGGAAGTTCACGAGAGCATTGAGGGCCAAACTAAACACGAGTCCGAAGCAGAACCCGAGCGCGCTCTGGCCTACCCATGGCCAGCCTCTCGGCGCGAGCAGACGAATGACCAGAAGCTCCAATATGATCGAGCCGAGGCCGATGACCGTGAACCCGAGCAGGTACCGGTAGCGGTACGCCAGGAAGGCCAGCAACAACCGGGGCTGGGTTACCACGTGACCGCCCTCCGGGTGGCCGCGCAAATGCTCGCCGAGTCGGTGAGTCCCATGACTCCTCGCATGCCAGCCAAGCCTCCCCGTCCTGAATGTCGCTCACGAGCAGTCATGAGTGGCTTCGCCACGACGGCCGCGCGGCCCTGCATGTGGAATGCGTGTCCTTCCCTCGCTGGGGCATGCGGTCTGCGCCAGACGGCGCCGAAGTCCTGGGCGCCGGGCAGCCTCTCCAACTTCGGTTTCCATAGATGCCTCCCGGATCCTGATCCGCTAGGGACATGGGGCCGAATTCGCACCGACTCGACCCAACCCCTTCATGTTGTATCCCCTATGCGGACCTGCGTCCACGGCCATGTTGGCAAGAGATACCCCCCTCGGTGTGAACGCAATGTGTGGTCGCCAGTATCAACCAGGCTGAAGCTGAGAGCCTCGATGTTGTCGAAAGCCTGGCCGCGAGGTATGGCGGCCGCAATGCGCACGTGATACATCCCTTTGTTCAGCAGTCCACCGGGAATTGTGACGTGGGTGCGATAGAGACCTGGCGCGCGACCGTGCAGAAGCGTTGGGTTGGTGTCTGTGTCTTCGGTACTCAGAATCCGGTTGCCATCGCTGGCGTGTAAGATGGCCGCCACCACCGCGCCAACGGCCGGGCGTCGCACGGCGTATTCCACGGTTAGGGTGATGTCGTCCCCAACGTCCAGCTCTCCCCGTCCCGATCCCGCCTGTGTGCTGAGGGAAGCTCGTAGGATCTGGATGGGATGGTCCGTCGTGTCTTCGGCCCGCCATTCCATCGTCTCCCCGTATCCACGATCCATGTACGCCCGGACTGCGACTTCGGTAGGCCCTATATACTGCAGTCCGCCGGCATCGAGTACGGCGGCCCGGGGGGTGAGCGTCGATATGGCACCCAGATTATGGCTGACAAACAGCACCGTCCGGCCGCCCCTCGCGACGTCATCCATCTTACCGAGGCACTTCCTCTGAAAGTCTACATCCCCCACAGCCAATACTTCGTCCACGAGGAGAATCTCGGGCTCCAAGTGAGCGGCGACCGCGAAGGCCAATCGGACGTACATGCCGCTGGAATAGCGTTTGACTGGGGTGTCGATGAACTTGTCAACCTCGGCAAACGCCACGATCTCGTCGAACTTAGTGGCCATCTCGCGCCGCGTCATGCCAAGGATCGCACCGTTCAGGAAGGTGTTCTCTCTCCCGGTCAGTTCCGGGTGAAAGCCCGTCCCCACCTCGAGCAGACTCGCGACACGCCCGCGCAACTCGATCCTGCCGGTCGTGGGTTCGGTGATCCGAGATAGGATCTTCAGGAGCGTTGTCTTGCCAGCACCATTCCGCCCGATGATGCCCAACACCTCGCCTTGCTTGACCTCGAGGGAGACATCATTGAGCGCCCAAATCGTGGACTCAGCCTCGGCCGCTTCATCACGCCCCCGCACCCAACGGAGAGGGGCCGTGAGGGCCGAAGTGACCGCGTCCCCAAGCGTATCGTGGTGGGTCTGTTTCAGACCGATGCGATACTGCTTCGAGATCCCCTCTATGCGGATCGATGGTTGGTCAGACATTCATCCACCTGGCTATAGTTTACGCCACTGCGGGACGGTCGGCACCCTTGGGCGGTCATATTAGGTCTGCGAACGCGCGCTCAACCCGCCGGAAATACCATTGACTAATGGCCAACAATACGAGAGCGCAGACGCACGAGTAGAGAAGCGCCATGCCCGGGAACGGCCGCCCGATGAAGGACCACCGGAAGCCCTCGATTACGCCCGTCATCGGGTTGAGAAACATCAGCGGTCGGTATTTCTCAGGAGCGAGGCTGAGCGGATAGACGACGGGGCTGACGAACATCCACATTTCCACCAAAAACCCCGTGATAAACCCTATATCGCGAAACCGCACATTTGCCGCGGCAAGACCGGCGCCAACGCTGGCGGCCACCAGATAGGCCAGCAGCACGAGGGCGGGCAGGGCCAGGATCGGGAGGCCCACGCTGAAGCCGTAGTATACCATCATCGCGAACATAATCAGTGAGGCGAGCGCGAAATCAACCACCCCGGCCAAGGCACCAGCGGCCGGAACGATAATGCGCGGGAAATAGACTTTGCGGACGAGATTTGCGCTACCGACGAGGCTGCCGGTGGAGCGAGTTAGCGAGCTAGAGAAGAACTGCCACGGCACGAGAGCCGCGTAAATGAACAATGGGTACGGGACCCCATCGGACGGGATGCCGGCGAGTCTCCCAAAGAAGATACTGAAGACGACCATGGCCCCGAAGGGCTTGAGGATCGCCCAAGCGGCCCCAATAAGCGTCTGCTTGTAGCGCACCTTCACGTCACGCCACACCAGGAAATAGAACAACTCCCGGAAGCGCCACAATTCCTCAGCCTCGGCGACGAGGCCACGCTGTCCGGGTTCGATCAGCGTGACCGGTAGCGCGGTTTGCGCCTCCGCTCCGGGGATGGACGCGGGCTTGTTCCGATGATTATCTGTCATGGCTCCCACATTCAGTCGTGTCCGGGTCACGCCGGCCCTGCCCCGAAGTTCAGATAGGAAGACCCCGGTGCGCCAGCCAACTACGATTCGTCCGGCGCGTAATATCCGGAGTAGCTCTGATAGTAGTAGTAGTAGTAATAGTACCCGGCCCCACGGTCCCGGACGCGGTTCACCGCGACTCCAAGCAGAGCTTTCTCATCGCTGAGGCGCAGCGTCTCCGCGGCGCGCGATACAGCTTGCTGACGCGTGGAATTCACGTCGACCACGAGAAGGACGGCGCTGGTGTAACCGGTGAGGATCTGAGCGTCCGCCGCGATCAGCGCCGGCGGAGTGTCGAAGATGACGAGGTCACATCGCTCTTTCAGTTGCTCATACAGTCGTCGCATCGCCGCGGACTCAAGGAGAAGCACCGGGTCCGGAGGCAGGGGACCGGCTGTGACGACCTGCAGCCCCTCGACCGGCGTGTCCTGCAGCACATCATCGATCGCCAAATCACCCACCAGCAGATTCGTTAGACCCAATTCGCCATCGAGTTCCAGAGCCCGATGCAACGAAGGCCGCCGGAGGTCGGC
This sequence comes from uncultured Armatimonadia bacterium, assembly GCA_964555935.1. Taxonomy (GTDB): domain Bacteria; phylum Armatimonadota; class Zipacnadia; order Zipacnadales; family VGFC01; genus CAZKUN01. The sequence goes on from CAZKUN010000004.1 coordinate 41,455, forward strand.
ATCGATCAGGATTACTTTCTGGCCCGCCTGAGCCGCAACGGTCGCGAGGCTTGAGGAGATCGTCGACTTCCCCTCGCTCACGCCCGGGCTCGTGACCAGCATGGCATCAATGGGCCCATTCACGGAGCTGAACCGCAGATTCGATCTAAGTTGGCTGAACGATTCGGAGAATGCAGAGCGCGAGTAGGGCGACGCCATCAGGACGGGAGATTCGTTCTTGGCCTCCGGGATGACGCCGAGCAGGCGCGTGTTGAGCATGCTCTCCAGAACCTGCGGGTCTCGGATTCTGTCATCCAGACGCTCAATGACCATGGCCACGACAATCCCCAGGATCAATCCGAGCACGGCGGCGGCCATCAAGGTCTGTCGGCGGTTGGGAGACACAGGGTTGCGTGGGAGCGAGGGTCTCGATTCCCACGACGCGTTGGAGACCTCGGAGGCTTCGGCGATCTTCAGAGCTTGGTGCTGCGTCAGGAGCGACGTGTAAGCCACCTCGGCAACCGACACCCGGCGCTCCAGCGCCTGCAGTTCGGCCTGCGTGCCCGGCAGCAACTCCAATCGGGCTCTTGCCGCCGGCAAGGCCCGCTCATGAGCCTCGATCTTGGCCTGCAGCGACACGCGTTCCGTGTCCAGCATGACCTTCTGCGCTGTCAGCGTCTGCAGCAGCGGGTTGGCGGCCTCTGTCTCGCTGGAGACGATCGACTGCACTTCGGTCTCCAAGCGCTCGCGCACCCGGGCGATCTGCTCATCAAGGGCGCGCACCTTGCGGCTGTCTTCCGTGTACTCGTTGAGCAGACCGAGCCGGTCTGACTCGAACTGCACGAGTTGGCTCCGCAGCCCGGATGCGACCTCGTCGGGGATCTTCTCGATCTCGACGACGATGGCCGGGTCGACAGCCCGGCGCTGTTCATCGACCGATTGGGCCTCCGCCCTCACGGCCTTGAGGTCGATCGTAGCCTGCTCGAGCGCGCTCTCCAGCGCGTTGACGCGCCCGACATCCATGGCAATCTCCTGCCGGATGTTGACCACGCCATGGCTCTCTTTGTATTCCCGCATGCTCTCGGTGACTGCGTTGAGAGCAGCCTCAGCCTCGTCTTGCTGAGTCCCCACATATGCCACGGATGCCGTGACCGCCGCGGTGTTGCTCTTCTGGCTGGCGGCCATGTAAGCCTGCGGGATTGCCTCCGCCATGGCTTGGGCCATCGCCGGGCTGGGCGATGTCGCGGCAATGTGCACCAGGGCTGTCTCGGGCACCTGGCTCACCGTTACGCTGGCGACGCGCTCTCCCCGCAACTCAGGTAGTTCATTCCAAATGACATCCATCGCCGCCGTCCGGACCTTGCCACCCGAAAGCGTCGCCAACTCGGTTTCGAACCACATCCGGTCCTGGCGCGCGGCCGACAGAATGCTCGCCAGGGAGGCGGTCTCGCCCCCCGGGGACGTGGCGCCCGCCGAGCGCTGCAACCGGATCTCGGACTGGGATCGATAGAGGGGTGTCTGCTGCGCGACCTGAAAGCCCGCAGCCACGACGACAGCGATCCAGATGCTGAGGATCAGCCATTTCCGCCGCATCACGGCGCCTATCGCGGCGCGCAGGTCGATGGATCGCTCTTCTGTCGCGGGCACGGCCATACGGAAAATATCTCCTCGGAGCTACTTGAAGACCCGAATCATGAGTGCCGTCTGGTAGATCTGACCGACGAGGTCAGCAAAGTCAAAACCGGTGTCCCTGGGCACGAAGATGATGTCGCCATCCTCAAGTTCGTAGTTTCGCTCCAACTCAAGTCCCTGCATGAGTTTGCGCGCGTTGACCAGGTACACGTGCGCCTCGCCATCCTCGACTCTGATGACAGCCGTGCGAACGGGCTTGGCGTCTTCCCCAAAACTGCCCAGGTTCGCGATGATGTCCAGAACCCTGTCCCCGTCGCGGAGTGGGTGCGGTCCCGGATTGGCCACGGCCCCAAACACCATCACCTGTCGGGTGTCGTGGGGGACATACACGACGTCTCCCGGTTTGACGGGGATGTTCAGCGCGAGTTCGAAGTCGGTGTAGAGTGACTTCGCGGAGACTTGAACCACGGTGTCGTCGCCGCGGGTGATCCGGACGCCGGACAGGTCCGCTGTCTCCGACGGTCCACCGGCCAGCGCCAGAAGTTCATACAGCCCGTCTCCGGGCACGACGCGGTACGAGCCAGGATTCCTCACAGCCCCGAGGACCAATATGTCGACGCGGGTCCGCCCAACCGTGACGATGTCGCCGCCGACAAGCTGCGGGTTGGCCTCGGCCCCGGCGGTTGCCAGCGCCTTGGCCAGGTCGATATCGACGGTCGAGCCGTCGCGGCGGGTCAAGGTGACATGTTGGCGGTCGGCCTCATCCGCCAGGCCTCCCGCGTCCATAACGGCATCGAGTACCGTCACGCTGTCTTGCCCCAGTCGCTGCCGGCCGGGCGTGACGACCGCCCCGAGCACCAGCACACTACTGTCAGACCGACCGATAACCAGCATGTCGCCGGGCTCGAGGACGACCGAGCGACCGGGCTCCTCCGACACCAAGGCGCTCGCCAAGTGGATCGGACTCGGGTCGCCTCCGACGCGCACGAGCAAGGCTTCCTCGTGGTTCGCGTCCGGCGTCAATCCGCCAGCCCCCAAGATAGCGTGGACAATGCTCGATTCCTCAGGGGGCAGCTCAACCCGCCCAGGTCTGGCGACCTCTCCGGACACCCACACGCCGCCCTCGCGCTGCTGGATGAGCAGCGTGTCGCCCGGGTTGAGCAAAGGAGCCGCCGCCACATCTTCAGGCGTACCGATCAGTATGGCCTGGGGGGGGCCCGCCTTCGGTATGATCACTGCCTCAGTCCGGTTGGCTTGGGGCGTAAACCCCGCCGTGAGCGCCAAGGCCTTCTCCACAGTGATGGGTTCTTCGGTGCGGAAGGGGGCAGCTGAGTTCACGGCGCCGAGGAAGTAGATGTGCTCCTCTCGCTCGCGCAACGCCACAACCGCCACCGTCACGATCGGGTCGCGCAACTCAGACAGCAATTCCTCACGGACGGCCGCCTCAACTTCGGTAGGCGTCTTGCCCTCCACGTGAATGCGGCCCAGGAAGGGATGGGTCACGCTGCCGTCGGGGCGCACGGTCGCGCCAGGGGCACCATACTCCGCCTGGCCAAAGACCACGATATCGATGGTGTCTCTGGGACCAAGGCGGTACTCGGAACGCTCCGTCTGGCTAAAGGCGCTCAGACAGAACAGTCCCTGCAACCCAAGCACTGCCAGTGCTGCTATCCTGCCGCGCATCGATATCTCCAACCAGTGCCCTCCGCAGTCGTCCCGGCAGCCGCGGACGGGGGGAATCTGCGTGGTGCCAGCCCACGGATGGGTAAATTCGCCCCCGGGCCCTGATGACCTCTCGCTACGCCGCAACTGTTTCGCGGCTCGGCCCGAGCCGACCGCCCGCAATCAGCGGGCCTGAGATACGCCATGAGGGATTGATGGGCCCGACGGTGAACCACACGCCGTGAGGGGGGAAGCACAGTGATTCTACCCACCATCCTCGCCGGACTTGGGGCCGGTGTCGCAGCCGCGGCAGTGATGCCGGCCGTGATCTCAATAGCCCACCGCACTGGTGCCGTCGACCACCCCGGCCACCTGAAGCCCCACGAGCGCGCCATGCCGGTGCTCGGCGGCGTCGCCATCGTCTTCGGCGCGGTGCTGGCAACTAGCATAGCCATCACAGTCCAGGCCGCGCCGGACGCAGCAGCGGCCCGCGTCGCCATTGCATTGCTCGTCGCATCCATGGCTGTCGCCGGCCTTGGGCTGATCGACGACCTGAGAGGCCTGTCGCCACGTCTGCGGCTAGCAGCCGAGCTGGCCATCGCCGCTACTTGGGTGATCTGGGCATGGACCAGCGGACAGTTGCCACACCCGGTGCTGATTCCTGTGGGAGTCCTCTGGCTGGTGGGTCTGACGAACGCCGTCAACATGATCGACGGCCTCGATGGTCTCGCGGGCACGTGCGGCCTGGTTGGAGGCGCCGCGGTCAGCATGCTGGGGGCCCATCGTGGTGACGCGGCGAGCGCTATCCTGGGGGCCTGTCTGGCTGGGGGGTGTCTGGGGTTCCTCGTGTTCAACCGTCCGCCGGCGCGCGTGTTCATGGGCGACGCTGGAGCGTATTTCTTGGGATTCATGGCCGGTGGGCTCGTGCTCATCGCTGGAGCCTCGGATGCGAAGGGGAGCCCGGACTGGTCTTCTCTACTGGGCGTATCCGTGGTGTGGGGAGTCCCCGTCGCGGACATCGTGCTCGCCATGACGCGGCGGATTCTCAGCGGGCACCCGCCGTTCAGTGGCGACCGGAGCCACTTCTATGATCAGATCCGTGACCGCTGGGGAACCACCGTGCCGCAGACCCTCGGCGTGATGGCCATCGGGTACCTGGCCTATGCCCTGGCTGGCCTCGGAATATCGCACCTGCCGGCGCTCTGGGCCCTCCTCGCGACTGCGGGCACCGTGCTGGTCACTGTGGTCGGGCTCATTGCGGGCCGATTCTTCTCACCTGAAGCCGAGGGATGAATGGCCCAACCCAGCGAATCCATGAGGCCGTGGTACCGTTGCTGGGGCGAGGCGATAGGTCGAGGAGAAGCCCAGCCGCGAGGTGAATGATGGACGGCCGCGCGACCGAGGGAGCCACTTCCTCCACGCGGACCACGAAGGAGGCAATCTGATGCTCGGGATCATCGTCTACCCCATCGCCGATTGGGACGGTTTCCATCGACGGCCCATGTTGGAGGCATTGGCGCGGAATCTGGCGGGCAAGGCAACCTTGATTGTCATCGAGCCTCCGCTCCCATTGCGGTTCCCGCCCAAGGCACAAGATTGGGGCAGACACGCGCGCGCGCTCCTAAAGCCGATGGTCCTGTGGAGCGAGAACGTGTGGCTCGCGCGGACGGTCAAGACAAGCTCTGACGAGAAGACTATCTACGCGGCGGCGATCCGCCGGGCGCTGAAACAGATCCGCCCATCGGTTGATGGCCTGAGCGCAATGTTCTTCAGGCCGCATCACATCGATCTGCTGGGGCTGGCGAACGAGCAGCACGTCATCTACGAGTGTTACGACGAGTACCGCGAGAACCACGGTGGCAGAGCGGATGATGGGGTCATCGAGAAGGACCGACGTCTCACGGCAGCGAGCGACCTGGTGTTGACCACCTCTCAGCGCCTATACGACAGCCGAAGCATGGAACACGACAATGTGCACCTCGCGCCGAATGGCGTTAAGTTTGAGCTGTTCCAGCAAGCATGGGACCCAGGCCTCGAGATTCCCCAGGAGATGGCCGACATTGATGGACCGGTGGTTGGGTACGTGGGGAACTTCGCTACGTGGCTCGACTTCCCGCTACTCCACCATGTAATCGGCGCGCTGCCAAGCTTCAACTTCGTGTTCGTCGGGCCGGTGACGGCCGTAGACGAGGCGGACCGCCTGAAGCAGTTCGACAACGTGAGGTTCCTCGGCCCCAAGCCACAACACGCCTTGCCAGCCTATATGCGGGCCATGGACGTCGTGACCTGTCTACTGCGCATCAGCGAGTACACGCACAACGCGCTGCCGCTGACGGTCATCGAGTACCTGGCCGCCGGACGGCCAATTGCCACTCGGGAACTGAAGGGCATGGCCGCGTTTCAGGATGTTCTGTACACCCCTTCACAGCCAGACGATGTTGTCGAGTGCATCCGCCAACTGTCGACGGAACCCGATGAGGGCATGCGCGAGCGAGGCCGGGAGCGCGCCGAGGAGTTCGACTGGGGCCTGCTGACAGAGAAAACCGCGGACTTGATTCTGTCGACGTGCTCAGAGCGCAGCGAACGGCGGGAAGGCCATTGAGGCCCTTGCTCGCTTCGCCCCTCCGGCCAGCGACGCCGCATCGATACCGGGCGCTGGTGCTCCGGACATGACATGGACTGTCTCGGTCGGCGGGATATAGCGCCGCGTCGTAGCGGACATGAGGCGGAGGGCCTGCAACTACCGGGCGAGTAAGCGTACATGTCAGTTGCAGGCGGCGGGGGACTACGCGCGCGGGCGGAGGCGGTCCGGCCGTTAGCTTAGAGCCGAAGTATCGTCAGCTTCAACTTTTCCTGGCGATCCAGAGCAGATGGCCGGCAAATCTGAGAGCATTCTCTCGCTGCAGCCTCTCCAGAGTCAGCCCCGCGTCCTCAGGTCTCTTCTGAGACAGGCGTATTCGGTCTGAACGTTCCTGCACAAGACGCACCAGGCGAGCACACTTGCTCGCCACCCCTGAGTTGAAGAGTCGGTACAGCAGCAGCACCCCAACGTGGATCCCCGGCTCAACAACAACCAACTCGAATGAGTGCTTGCTCAGGATTCGCCTTATGCCGTCATGACTGAGGTTGAAGAAGGATGCATTGTCGTGGTCAGGCTCCAGCCATGAATGACTTCCATAGATGAACCCCGCTGGCTCCAGAATTCGGTAGCATTCCGCAGCGAAGCCATCCAGATCCTCAACGTGTTCTAGAATCTGTCGGCAGAGCAAGCAATTGGCCGAGCTATCAGCAACCGGAAAAACGCCGTCTGTAATAGGCCGGACACCCAGCGAGGCCGGTGCTCGATCCTGCACGTCAATGCCGAGCCAGTTGTAGCCTTTTTGCTCAATGATGGACTTCTGCTCGCCGGCACCGCACCCAACATCCACGCATAAGCCAGTCCCCTCAGGGATTAAGGGAACAATGTCTCGCCACCAATACTGATATGGACCTCTTATCGACCAATCTCTGTCCCATAGTGGCATAATTATGATGTATCTCATATTTCCGGTGAGTATGTCCCGCCATGCCTGTCCAGCGCGGATTACCCATATGGAACTGACGTTGCGCGTTGGCTAGACCGCCGGCGGCTCGTTGGGGCGCTTCACCGTCGAGGCGCAAGAGACCTGCAGGCTTGGTTCTGGGAGTCCGATGTCGGCCAGCTCCGACACTCGCACTGAGGGTCTGCGGAGGCCGCTGCGAAACCCACGGTTAGGGATACGAACGTGCGACCCATAGCTCGTGGTTTTCTGGCGAAGGCCGTGTACAGCGATGTGGCGATGCTGTCGTCCCTGGAGCGGCCGAGGACGTAGCGGAACCTGCGTCGGACCTGCGGTTGAAGTAGCTGGGAGCACCGTTCGATTGCCTTGTGGGGGTCGAGAAGACCCTTGCCCACTTCGGCCCCGCGGGGGGGGGTAGCGAGTCACGGGGAGTAGGCCCCCAGAACACCTCTGACGTACTTCGAATGTGCCGTCGCGCGCAGGGGGAACCTCGCGATGACGTCCCGCAGACGCTCCTGTTGGTCGGCATCGCTCTTGACCTCGATGACGGTCAGGTCCTCGCTGCTCGTCCGCCACCGCAGGTTCGGCTTCGAGTTTCGCACCTGGCTGTAGAAGTTCAACCGGGTATCCATGGTCAAGCGGACCTGGGAATCAGCCGATGCGAAGTACTCCCGCCAATACGTGTTTATGACCACCGGACGATAGCGCGTCCGGAACGTGATGGCGAGTGGCCCGAGGTCGAGCCCCGCCAGGCTGTCGAGTATCTCTCGCCAGGCCATCTGAGTCAGGTCCAACGGACACTTCACATCCACCGCCACCTTGCGCCCCAACCAGTTCCGTTTCTGTTTGTGCTCGATCCGGCCCGTCACCGACTCGTGCTCCGTGCCATACCAGCGGAGCCGCAGCTTGGCCCGGTCCGGCACGCCGGCCAGGTGATCGTCGAGGTCGGGTAACTCGCGCGTGTCGAAGTAGATGTTGTTGACCTGCCGAGGAGGGTACGTCGTCCTAAACCCGGCCGGGTGTGTCCGCACCCAGGACGCGACCGTGGCCTTGCTCAACTCGCTCTCGGTAGTCGCGAACTTGATTTCATACCGCCACCCTTCGAGTGCCATACTATCCCCCGGCCGCGCTATAGAGCAGATCTACGTCTACATCTTCCGTTGCCTGCTCCTTCTCATCGATGGTGATGCGCGATCCGGTCTGCACGAGTGCCTGAGTCACAACGTCTTCGAACTTCACGTCCTTGGCGACGATGGTCGCGGGTCCATATTCGCGCTTCTTGATGTAACACGCCAGGCCGGTGGACGTGCGCCGGATGTCGACGGTGTCGAGGTCAACATGCGACAGGTCCTTGGCCGCGACCCCCATGTTAGCGTCTTCGATGTGGATCGATGAAGCGGTGAGGCGGCTGGTCTCGCCGACAGACAGAGCCTTGTCGCCGATGCCTCGGAATGCCGCGGTGTCGATCTCCACGTCGGCTCCGCTGAGATCGATACCGTCAGCCCCCACGTCAGTGAATTCACAACTCTCGAAGCGACCGGAGACGAAGTCCCCATCAAACGCGTCGGAGCGGCACCGCGCGAATTGGGACATGTGACAATCAAACTCCCCCCGGACCACGTTCAGCGCGTCCTCCGCCGAGTTGTCCAGGAATCGGCAGAATGACAATGCCACCGGGCTTCGGTAGAACGTGACGCCACCAGTCGTCTGCCACCCGTTTCGATCGATGCCCGCCGTGTCCCGCACCTCTACGTGTACCCATGACGAGCGTGCGGCATTGCGGACAAATATCCCGGCCCAGCTCGTGCCGGCCGCGACCAGGCGAATTGGGGCTTCCGCCGTGCCGCGGAAGTCGAGCGGCCCCGAACTGACGAAGACGCTTTCCTCGGCGAACCTCAACGTGGTGCCCGGCTCCATCGCGAGTGAAGAATCGGCCGGCACCACGAGGTCGCCTTGCACTGACCAGTCGCCCGGTCGCACCTGCGCGAGGCGTTGGCTCGGGTCAATCTCGATGAACGGGTGTTGCAGGGCGAACGCCGCCGGCGACGGTGGTGGTGGGGCGGGTCCGGCGGCGAGCAACTGGGCCCGGTAAACCTGGACCGGCACTCGCTGCGTCGTCGTGCTGCCCGCAAGCCGACATACCGCAGCTAGATCCGCGCGCGCAGCGTCGTCGGCACGAACCCGGAACCGCACGTAGGTGACCGGGTCCGACTCGCGAAGAGGCAACAGGACTGGTCCCGCCGTGTCCCGCTCGGGCGGGAGCAGATCTCCGTCTCCCGCTTGGAAACCAAGCAACTCCACGGGAAGTCTCACCGCGCATCCCACGCTCACCTGCAGCTCGTCGCCGGGCGTCTGGTCCGGCCACGCGTAGGCCACGGCGAGATTGGCAGGCCGAAGGACCGCTCGGAGGAGAGAGAGCCTGCCCTCGAGTCTCCCCCAGATGGCGGATTCCCACGAGTGCCACTCGGACCGTAGCACATCCACAACCGATGCCTGCCATTCCGGCTCCAACGCGGCGCGCAGGTCCGCCAAGTACGACGCGGACGTCATTCTCTCGAGTTCCGATACATAAGCCGCAGCAACCGCGGGATCCGCCAAGGCCTGCTTAGCCCACGGCTCCTCCATCGCGAGCAATCGGTTGTGAAGGGTCGTCTCGGCGATAGTTGCGTCGAAGCCAATGGGCTCCAAGAGACCCTCTACGGGATCGTAGTAGAATCGCGCGTTGTGCCAGCGGAGACAGTGATAGGAGTCCCAGAATTCGGCAACGGCCAGGAAGCGCGACAGCTCCTGTACCTTGAACACGCGCGATGCTGGGAGCGCGTCTTCGAGGAACGCTTGCAGCAGCTGGCGGGCGGCGTCCGACTGCTCTGTGAGGGCCAGGTCTTCGGACACTCTCGTCGCTCGGAAAACGTCCGGCGACTCAGCCTGAAAGCTGTGGGGGTGGATCCCGCCTCCGAAGTGCAGAGAGCCGGCCAACCCCCCCGCTACATCCTTCCATACGCCAGCTTCGTCCAGCTTGATAATCACGCCTTCGCGGCGGCCCTGCGACTCCAGCAGCTCCCTGGAGAAGTGTTCCTCGACCGCGTGGATCCCCTTATCATCCCCGTTCAAGATCAGCTGGGCGAAGGAGTACCTAAGGCCCAAGACTTCTTCGCGGCGGAGATGTTTGTGATACAGCCACTCTCGGTCGAAGATCCGTGCTTCTGGGTGGTGCAACGTGAAGACCCGCATCCCCCACAGTACGTCGTCACCGCGCATCTTGATTCGGAGGGGCCACTTATCGCCAGTGAACCCCGACTGCCACCAGTCTCCCTTGAGCCGTATCTTGGCCCGGCCGACCTCTCCGTCTACGGAGATCGTGGCGGGGACAAAGTCCGCATCCGTCGGCATCAGGATGCCTTCGCCGATGGCTTCGACGGCCTTGTCTCGGAGCTTGAGGAGGTGCTTGAACTTGACGTCGATGCGGATGGTCCGCACGGTGGGGGGGTGTTGAATGAGTTGCGCGCGGACCCGGATGTAGCTGGGCACTGACTTGATGCCCCTATAGACGCGGCTGAAGTGCCCCGTCTCGTAGGAGTACGCCCCGCCCACAAAGGAGACACCGAAGGCTATTAGCAGAGCGACCGGAATTCGCAGGCGCCGCGCGCGACGGCTCCAGACACCACCCGCGGGCGCGACCTTTCGAGCCCGTATCAGCATACCCTATCCCCCAGGGGCACCAGACTGCTCCACGAAGGTGAGTCGGGCGTGCGGGTACTCCGCGCGCATGTCTTGCTGGAGCGCGGTCAGCACCTCGGCGTCCGTGCACTGCAGGTAGAATGTAGCGTGAATGTCGTCACCGTGACAGTCCACTCGGCGCATCTCCACGTCCGGCACCCGCCGCAACAGCAGATCCAGGAGGTCCTGGAGCTGGACAGGATCGTCGCTCGATCCCGAGAGTTCAACGTCCAGATACAGGTTGGGATATTGAGGGCCTCTGGACATCCAGGAACGCACCGTCAACACGACTAGAATTATGCCTATGGCGACCGCGGTTGTCGCTCTGTGATCGGCTCCCAGCCCCAGCCCCAGCGCGATGGCTATGAACAGGTAAGATAGCTCCTCCGGTTCCTTGACGGGCGTCCTAAAACGAACGATGGACAGGGCGCCTACGAGTCCGAGAGAGAGCGCCAACGATGCCTTGACAACTGAGATCACGAGCACAGTGGTGAGCGCGATTGCCGGCAACACGCTCGCGAATTTGGCCCGGTTAGAGAACGTGGATCCGAAACGGACGAAGTGCCACGATATGATGAACGACAGTACCGCGGCCAATGCCAAGTTGATGGAGAGGTCTGTGAGGGAGAGACTCGCCGGTCCAGCGGCGAGGTTAAGAGCGCCGTCCATCCATGCACCTACCTAACTTCGCCTGCAGGCTACCAGCCGCGTCGCAAGCGGGCAGCCTCGGCGTGTTCGCTATCTGGCGCGCTTGCCTGAGCACTTCATCGCATCAGGGGGATGCGCGCAGAAGCGGCGCAGTTTCTCCGATCCCGTAGGAACTGTCGACCCATTCGCTATCAATAAGCAGAGACCTTCAGATGCGAGGTCTTCTCGCCAACAACGGCACTCACGTATGGGATGCGACGGAGCAGGCCTGCCACGACGAAGCTGGCCACGGTGACGCCCACGATTGGCAACCAACACAGGTAGACGGGCAGCGATGATACGGTGATGCCGAACCGCCCACCGACGTCGAGGAACACTGGGTGGATGAGGTACACGCCCAGCGTCGACGGGGCTACCCACCTGATGATTGCGCTCGCGCCGTGCCCACTGTTGCAGGTGTTGGCGATGAAGAGAAAGACGCACAGCGACATGATGACCACCGTGGGACTGAACGTGCTGTACGCGACGAACCCAAATCCGGAGGCCCCAAAGATCGGTACAGTGATGGATGTAATTGCTGCCGTGGCAGTGGCGGCGAGAACGCACAAGAGCGCCACGATTGCCAACTGAGACCGGGTGAGTCGCTTCGAGCCCAAGTAGAAGCCAGCGAGGTAGTAAGCGAGATACGGGACGAACTGTGAGAACGCATTGTAGCTTGGAGCGCCTCCTTCCCGGGTGGTCCCGAAGTACGTCTGCAACAGGCTGTTGCCCATCGCGAGCAACAGGGCCACAATAATGGTAAACCGAAGCTCAGCAGGCTCCAAGCGAGACACGAGCTTCCGCAGCACAGGTGTGAAGATGTAGACTCCGATGATGATGAACAGATAGTCCAGGTGCCAGAAAGGGCTCCCGAGCACGAATGCCCTGGCAGCACTGACCACACTTGGGAAGCCGGATCCGTGCCACAGAGGTGGCCACACGTACCAGTAGAAGATCGACCAGAAGATGAGTGGGATCCCCACCCTCCAGGCCCTCTTGCGGTAGAAGGACGCGATCGGTTCGGCGGCCTTACTGGGGTCGAGCAACAGGAAGCCGGATAGCATCACGAAGACCGGCACAACCCACCGGGTCGCCGAGTCCATGATGTTTCCGGCCCACCACCGGCCCGCGCTCACGTCACCGTACTTTGTTACGCACGCAGCACCGACATGTAGGATAATGACCGCGACCGCCGCAACGACCCGCATGGCGTCAGCGTAGGGTATCCGCGTGCGGACGGGGCTTTGTCGTTTGTCAGACATTAATCTCCCGCGTTCCGCGTCAGCAGGCGAGGCCCATCTTGGCTTGGGCTGTTTCGTATGGCCAGGGATAGCCGGGTCAGGCGCGAGGGGGATGGCCGCGTATGGGAGCTTAGGTCTCAGCCTACCGGCGCGTCTCGGTTGCCCGTGCGGCCCATCGAAATATGCCTACGTGCCGACGGATGACGTCTCCGACAAAGCGGTCCCGGTTCAGGAACGAATCCGAGATGTCGAAGTACCTCAGTTGGTTCCCTACAAGGGACGCGACAGAGAGTTGCCCATCATCGTCAGCGACCGAACGCCACTGCTGGCTGGCGCGATCGCCGACGCGAAGTCTCGCAGAGCCGGGCTTCGGGTTGCGACGGCGGCCAATTGCGGCCGTGGCTGTCAGGGCCAGCACCTGCGACAGGTCAGTGTCCTTGTATTCGAGCTGGATCTCGTTGTCCCCGAAGAACCGTCGGACTCCAAGCGTGTACCCCGTGTCGAGATCGAGATAGCGACCAACAGTCACGTTGGCCTCGAGGTCGAGATCACTGAGCCAGTAGCGGGCGTCGCCCGTATAGGAGAAGTCGCTGCCCAGCCCGCCGCCGAAGAAGCGCATGTCCTTGAGGTATCCGACGTACCCGCGGACCAGGAGTGAGTTGCTGCCGGGCAACATGAACCCCTCCGCGGCCACGCCGCGCCGCTCGTCCGCGAAATCGCCCGCCGCAACGTGCCCCAAAAGCCGCGACCCTGAGCGAAATGCGTAATTGACAGTTCTCTGGTCGCCGCTGAAGTAGTGAACGAGTGGGCCCAGGTTGTTGCTCAGCCGCACTTCCTCGGCAGCGCGGACGCTCAACCCGTGCCCGAGATCGATGTCCACGTCCGGCCTCACGGACGGCTGCACGGCCAGCGTGACGTCCTCCGAGCCGAGGATCGTGCGGAAGCCCGGAACGAGCTGGACGTCGATGGATCGTGCTGTCGATTCGGCGCGTCGAGTTCTCGCCACGATGATCGACGGGTGGATATCCGGACGAAGACCGTAGTCGGTTTCGACCCCGCTGGCGAACTCCTGGGCCGCGAGATCTCCTCTGAGATACGCCCGATAGTCACCGGTGTTGATCGAGACTCGCAGGACAGGCACTTGGTGATCGAGCGCGACCGCGTGCAGAGTCGCCGCTGATGCAGGCACGACGCGCGCCGTGGCCGCAAACACCAAACCGAGGGCCTCCAGCTCATCGTGGTAGTACCGGCGATTCTCGTACGTTACCCCGATCTCCAAGCCGACAAGCCCCTCCCCCACCGTGACTTGGACGTTCTCCATGCCGAGCGCCAAGACGGCATCAGCCACGCGCTCGGCCAGTGCTTCTGGGGACGCGGCATCTTCGGCGGGAATCAGGACCACATCGGGACCGGGTCGAGGCTCGTGAGGTCCGATTCCAAATGCATACGCGAACTGCACGCCGACGCCGCCTTGCATGTCGGCGACGTCGATCTGCGCGCCCGGCGTGGGCCGAAGGCGAAGCGCGGTATTCATGCGATCGCCATCGTACTCAACCACTGCTTGGGCCCACGGCGTGAGCTGCACCTCTGCCCCACCGAAGACCCCGTCAAGCTCTCCGTCGGCAACGCCGGCGGTCGCCCGGACGCGGCCATCGGCGAGGACCTTGCTGCCGACAATGTAAAGGTTCGCGTCGCCGACCGCTTGGCGCACGTTGCTCGCGCCCACAGCCACGCTTGGCCGATGGTCAGACTCGCGCAGGAGCTGGATCTTGCCATGCAGCGTGATGTCGCGCCAGAGAAGTGTGCCCGGAATGTCCGCGTCGCTGTAGGCGGCGCCGGCCTCGACGCGCGGGAGGATCCCGATCGTCGAGGTCCACTGTTCGCGGAAATCAGGGACAGTGGATGGTGGGACCGTGGCGCTCTTGATCTCCGCGGGATTCGTGATCGACAGTCGCGCAGAGCCCTCGTCCAGCACCTCCGCGTTCGGCGTGCGGATCAGACCCGTGGGGCCGTGGAACGTCGCGCCGACGTCCGGTCCCTTGGGCCGAGACAACCTTCGGGGACGCGCCAACCGCGGCGCGTCGACACCGCGAGGCGACGGCTGAGCGGTGGCGCCAGTGTCTGCTTCCGGCGCGCCCGGCGTAACGCCATCCACAACCGCCGGCTGGCTGATGGGCCCGGGCGGGGAAGCCAGGAATTGGGCAAGCTGCTCGGCACGCGCCGGAGACAACAAGCCGTCGATGACCTCGGGAATCTTGGCCGGTCGAGTCTTGATCGAGAGGGTCTGTTCGCCATTCTGGAGCGCGGTGAGGGAGGCGGTTGCTTCATCAGGCACGTGCGATTGCATGGTCTGCAGCGCGGCGGCAAACACCACGATTGATGGCTCGGCGAGGGCCGAGTCGTAGGTGACTTCCACGATGTCAGGGCCCTCGCCCAATGAGAGAACGGTAACGCCGAGGGCCTCAATTGCGGTGCGGAGTGAGAGATCCTGCGCCGGCGTCGAGCCACAGAGCAGAAGAAGCGCCATCGGCATGGCGATGGCGGCTGCAAGACGGTGGCGCCTTCGTGCGATGATAGTAATGAGTGGCATGGTCTCCGCCATCTGATGTCCATGGCCCGTGTAGGTGTGAGTTGCTGCGGCGTATTCTCGCTCGACCCACGTTGTGCCTGCTTGCCTCCCGAGGCTGTGTCGAACCGGCCTACGGGGAGAGATCGGCGCGGCCTGTGTCCACCGCCACGAACTCCCCCTCGAACTGATACCAGTCGATGGATACCCAGTCGCGGCCCGTATTGCGGAGCGTCACTTGGTGCGCTCCGGCAGGAATCGGGAAAGCGTATGTCCGGAGGTACTCAGGATCGTCACTGTAGCTTTCGCGATCGAGGTCGGGCAACCAAACGCTCCGGAGTTGCGCCCCGTCCACAGAGTAATCCAATCGCGCGCCCGCGTTGGCCACCGCCCGCACGCGAACGAGGAGCCGGCCCTCCCGCAGCGCGTTTACCCGGAACGTCTGCGGCGCGCGCAACCGATCGTCGACGCGAACGCCATGCAGCAGGGCGTTGAGTTCGTGGGCTTCCTCAACCGTTGCGTCCGGCGCGACGCGGAATGTTGTCCGGGTCGGCGGCACGCTGTGCCAAGCGGGATAGACTCGCCTGGGGTCGGTAAGCGCAGCCGAGTCGATGGGCGCGCCAAACTCTAGCAGAATGATCCCATAGGAGTGAAGGCGTGAAAGAGTGAGACAGAGGCCGCGTCCGCTCAGCGTGGCACGGACCGGGCGCTCGCCCGGCCAGTCCGGCGATATGGCGACACATCGAGTGGGGACAGCGGGCACAGGCAACTCAACCTGCGTTGCGTGCAGCGGGGCGAGCTTGCCACCAACCATCTGACGGTTGATGACGTGTACCTGAAGACGCTGCCCGGAGTCATCGCCCCACAGGGCGACGCTCAACCTCGGCTCTTGCACGCGGGCCGCTTCCGTTCCGAGGTACCCCGATTTCAGGAAGAGGTCCCGATGCGTCTGGTAGAACGCGGCTTGGCGTCGCATCTCCGGGAGCGTCCCGTCAAGTTCAGCATCACATCCAAACGGGCCACGCACTGGGAACGCAAAGACCCCTCCGGCTGCGTATATCTCGGCCACCCGGACACGCAACCAGATCTCTCGCAGCGGGGGAGGCAGCTCCAGCCACGGGAACGCGGGATTGCCTCCCCAGTCATGGAAGACCACCAGGGGCACGTGACCGCCCGCCCGGGCGCGCCCCTGCTCGACCATCGCGCGACAGCGCGACAGGTAGCTCCGGCTGAGATCGAGGATCCTGTTGTCAGGCGACCATGGCCCAACGGAACCATGCGCCTGAACATCGACTGATGAAGCGAGGCCATTTGCGCTGATCCAGACGGTCCGCCCCAGCCCGGCCGCGTGAGTCCGCACCCGCCCGACCAGATCGCGCCAGACGCGTTCATCTCGATGCGAGCGGAACGCGCGCCAGAGCGGCTCGATCGGATTGTCGGAGGCGTGCGGCTGTGCCTGCCAGCCATTGACGCGGAGGTACTCGCGGTAGTTAAGGGTGGTAACATCGCCCGTCGGGCACTCGTCCGGACTGCCTGGATCAACTCCCAGAGCTGTCCCCCACCTCTCATCGGTCGGCGACCATCCGCTTGTTGTCTCGCAGTCGTTCAGCAGATACGCGCGGAAGTCGGCGATGGCGTGGTCGTCGAACCCCTCAGTCTCTCTCAGGCCCGCGTCGATCTGGTCGAAGAAGAGATGGTCCACGCCCGCATCGACCTGCTCGCACGCAAGCCGGACGAGGTAATCAACGTATGCTGGAGACGAGAGCGAGCCGTGCCAGACATCGCCGTAACTCCCCAGCGGCACTGGTCGACCCGACGCATCGCACGTAACCATGTCCGCGATGTCCTGATCGCTGAGCCCATTCTCGCCCGCGTGGACCGCGGCGCAAGTCAGCCCACCACCAAACAGCATCGAGGACGCGCGCGCTTCGGTGATCGCGCCGCCCCACTCGGCGACCGGTGGGGCTCCGCGCCACTTGAACCACCCGCGGAGGATGGCGTCAGGCGCGATCTTGCTCGCCCGAAGGACGTCATCGCCCGAGGTCGCCGATTCGTAGACGGCCCACACCAATGCGTCGCGAGGGGATTCCGCCCGTGGGCGCGGGGGAACGGGACCGACGGGTGGTCGTTCGGGAAGAGCCGCAGGCCCCCAAGGACGCGCGGCGAGAGATTGGAGGCCGATACAGGCACCCAACAGGGGGACGCCTACCAGGAAGTTAGCCAGGCACCGCTTCATCCAGGCCACCAATCCCCGCACGCGGATGTCACGCGGCGTCGCTGTCCGCCGAGGGCCCGCTTGGGCGCGAGAGCATTCCCCAGAGTGATCCAAGCCCGTAACTGACATGCAGCAGCAGGAAGCAAGCCGGCAGGATCAGCGCGGTCGAAGGCCTGATCCGAAGGGCGACGCGCGCTGCAAACACTATGGCCGCGATAGAGTACAAGCCAGCCACCCCGGCCAAGAGAACCAGACCCGGCGGCCAGAACGCGCCAGCGATCGCAAGCGTCGCGAGAGTCACCACGAATCCAACCGGGACCAGGTGACGGATGGAGACGCCGCCCAAGCCCGCGCGCACCGTGTGGATGACCCCGGATCCATTGTCGAAATTCTGCTGAAGCAGGCCCGGAATAGTGCGGCGAGGATGATACTCAGCCTTGATCTTGGGGCTGATGTAGATCTCCCACCCGGCCTCGCGGATCCGCGAGTTCAACTCGATGTCCTCGCTCCGCGGCAGATCCTCGCGGCAGTACATCCCCGCCTGTTCAAGCGCCTCGCGACGCCACGCGCCGGGCCAGACGGTATCCGCCGGCCCCTCAGCGTCGGCGCGCCGGAATGATGCCGCGCCAATGCCGAATGGACTCTCGTGTATGGCCTTGATCGCGTCGCCGACGTAGGAGCCATCGGAAGCGGGGCGCGCGGCGCCGCCGACGTTGCCCGCGCCTGTCTCGCCGAGGACCTCGAGGCACTTCTCCACGTAATCGGGGGCGTAGTCCGCGTGGGCGTCGATTCGGAGGATCACGTCTGAGCTTGCGGCCCGGAAGCCGACATTCACGGCGGTCGTGACGACTTTCTTGGGATTATCGAGGAGGCGGATGCGCGGATCGCGCGCCGCGTATTCGGCGACGATCTCACGCGTACCATCGTCGGACATGCCGTCGATGACGAGGATCTCGGCAATCTCATCGCTTGTCTGCGAGATCAAGGCGTCGAGGCATTGGGAGACCGACTCAGCCTCGTTACGGGCCGGGACGATGATCGATGCGCGCGCGGTGGTGCCGCCCCCCTCAGTCCTCACTCCACAACCCAGCTTCTGACGCCCTCATTTGAGATACGGCATGGTAGAACGCTCCAGCCGGGAACGTTCCCAAGGGCCTGGCGGAGTTCGAGTTCGCGACCGGGCTCGGCCACAAAGACGACCGTCCCACCACCACCGGCACCGTTGGCCTTGCCCGCTGCTGCGCCCGACGCCGTGGCGATATCGAACGCTTGCGCCACCTCGTCGCTGGAAATATCCGGGTGGAGACGAATCTGCGCATCCCAATTCGCCGAGATCGCGGTCACCACGCCCGCCATGTCCGAATCGAGAAGCGCGTCCTTCATCGCATACGCCGCGTCGCGCAGGTCTTGCATCGCGCGGCGAGTGGTCTCTTCTTCCTCGGTGTAGCGTTGGATCACGCGCCGATGCACACCGTCGCTCAGCCGCGATTGCCCCACATACACCAACACGATCCGCTCCTCAAGCTCCCACAGGAACTCCGGCGCTACGGCCAAACGCGAAATCTCCACTTGCGGGTAGCTGATGTCCATGAAGCAGACGCCGCCAAACGCGGCGGCGTACTGATCCTGCACGCCACATTCCAGGCCCAGTTCATCGGTCTCCAGCTCGTGCGCGAGCTTCGCAACGGTGTGCGGCGGCAACCGCTTTCCCGAAAACCTGGCGAGAGCGTCGATCATCCCCACTCCCACGGACGCGCTCGACCCCACGCCTGATCCCGGCGGCGCATCCGACCAGATAATCGCTTCGCACCCGCCCTGGATGTCCATCCGCTTGACCGCAGCCTTCAGCAGATCGAGGTTCCCGTCGTACTCCACGCTCTTCACGTTGTCGATGTTGACGTCGGCGTGCATGTCCAGCGCGCGAATCATCACCGAATCTGATGACTCCAGCGAACGCACGAGCACGTGCGCGTAGAGCGTGACGGCCAGATTGCAGACCGCGCCGTGCTCGGCGAAGTGGGTGTCGGTCCACCCACCGATATCGCAAATCCGCACCGGGCTCCGACCGCGCACGATCATGATGGCCCTCTCCACTTAGCGTTGCAGCAGGGCGGCCCGAGAGACGACGCCCGCGTGACTGCCGCAGATCATCTTCGCGAGCCGCTCCACGAGTCCTCCCGACGGTCAGCTACTCCCGCAGCATGGCGCGCCGCAACGACTCGCGCGCGAAACGCCGCTGCCATGACAGCTTCGCCAACACAACCATCGCCTCCAGTATCACCTTGCGCGACATCTTCGACTTGCCCGCGCGCCGCTCGACGAAGGTGATTGGCACCTCGGCAAACGCCGCGCCGGCGAGGCTGGCGCCCATGACCATCTCCTCCAGGAAGCAATACCCCTCGGAGCTGAGTTCGTCAAACCTGATATTGTTCAGCAGCGTCGCGCGATAGGCGCGAAGGCCACTGGTGCAGTCGCGGATGTCAACCGCCAAGCCCCGCCGGGCCACCGCGTTGGCGGTCGCACTCAGCACCCGACGCGGCCACGGCCAACCCTCGGTGCCCCCACCCGGGACGTATCGGGAGCCCAAGGCTAGGTCTGCCCCATCTTCGATGGCCTCCATCAGCTCGGGGAGATGCTTGGGGTCATGGGACCAGTCAGCGTCCATCGTAAACACGACATCCGCGCCCGAGGCGAGCGCTTGGGCGATGGCCGTGCGGTGCGCGGAGGCATACCCCATCTTCCCCGGCCGGCGGATGGGGTGTAGTCGGTCGTTCCAGGCCGCGAGAGCATCGAGCAAGTCGCCCGTGCCGTCTGGCGATTCATCATCTACCACGATCACGTGGCAGCCCGGCAGATGAGAGTCGATCGTCTCGATGAGACTCTCGATGTTCTCTCGTTCGTTGTAGGTCGCGACACATACCCAATGCTGCATGGGCACCAGCCAAACGCAGTGATTGTGCGTGTTCCTCGGACGCCAAGCCAGAAGACCGGCGATCCGCAAACGAGGAAGAACCGTCGGGTAGGTTCGCCATGCGGACCGCGATTCCATTGCCGGTCTCGGCAACACGCAAACGCCCGGCAAGAAGCCTTGCCGGGCGGCCGTCTGTGTGGATGAGACGCGCCCCTCAACGGCGCAGTTGGACTGTGGCCAATGCGCGGGATTGGAGGCCGCCAGGCGCCATGGCTGAGACCTCGACGATGTAGGTGCCCGATGGCACCCCGGTCCCGCTGTCGCCGCGCCCGTTCCATAGCAGCGTGTTCATGCCCTTGACCGCGTCGGTGGGCGGGAGAACGCGAACGGGTCTGCCTGCGATGTTGCGGACGGTCGCCACGGCGGTCGCGTCGCTCGAGAGCGCGAAGAGGACCTGGCATCCGCCGTTGCCGGTCGGAGAGGCCGAGAGCGATGAGATGGCCAGAACGCCCGTGGCCGGATCGGTGATGACCGGGCCCTTCACGTAGTCGGTCTTAGCCCAGAGCTTAACGCTCCCCGCCCGCTTCAGGGCCCGGTACTTGAACTTGAATTTGGTGGCGCCGGGGAAGCGCTTGTTGAGGTCGAGCTTCCACTCGACGCGCGAGCCGACCGCGACGTCGAACTTCTTGCGACGGAAGAGCACCCACCTCTTGGTATCCGGATAGAAGCACTGGAGGTAGAGCTGGACGAACTCGGCCGGCTTGTTGTCGGTTGACGCGTAGTTGACCCGGAACCGGTATTTGCGGGTGATTGATCCCTCGCCCGGCACCACGCGCCCGTTGGCGAGCTTGGGCTTGGTGATGACCTCCGGGCCGGTCATCTCGTTCGTGGCCTCGCCCGTGGCGCTGTCGGTGCCGTCGGTGGCCTCGTAGTAGTACGAGTAGTCTCCCCACTTCATGGTCCGAGTGACGCTGAAGATGCCCCCCGCCACGTAATCGTTAATCACGCCGCTCGACATGGCAATGGGGCTGTCGGCCTCCTCGACGCCGCTTCGGAACAGACGCAGGCTCACGTCGCCGGACGGGACGTCTCCGTCAGCGTCGGCGTACTTGGTCTTGAAGGTGGCTTGGGCCAAGCCGTTGAGTTTATCAGGGCTGCAGCCGTCGGCTTCATAGCCGGTAGTGCCCGCCCAGGTCAGGGAGGGGGCGCTGTTGCCCGGGTCCGTGGTGGCGCTGATGTCAAAGCGCACGCGCGGGACGTCGTAGCCTGACTCGACAAGGACGTCCTGGACGGTTTCGGACTCGCCTAGGTATGTTGCGGTGACATCGTAGAGGCCTGGGGTTATGTTCGCGACGTGGTACGTGCCGTTCGATCTGGATGTAGCGCTCGAGGTGGCATCGGTGGTGCCGTCGACGTTCGCCACGACGACAGCGTTGTCGACGACCGTGCCCTTGTAGCGGACCTGGCCCAGGATTCCACCGACCGTCGACGCCCTGTTGTTATCCTCAAGCAGCGTGTGGTAGGCGTTGATGCGACCCCAGCCGAGATTCTGGTTCCACCCAGGGCTACTCAGGATGGAGTCTGATCCGCGGCAGAGGGCCCTCCAGATGAGCATGGGAGCGTTGGGCGTGGCGCGCGTGATGCCTTTGTACCCCGCGTAGAGCGCCGCCAGCCCGGCAACATGCGGGCACGCCAGCGACGTGCCGGCGTGGTACTGGTATCGATAGCTGCCGGGGAGCCATCCGCCGTCGTTCGCGGGCACCTTCTGGGTTGGCATGGCGGAGTATGTCATCCAGAATCCCAGGGGAATGAGCGAGATGTCACCGCCGGGCGCGCCGATGGTGATGTAGTAACCGGCGTTCGAGTATGAGGCCGGGTAGCTGTTGATCGCGGGGTCATTGGACCACTGGGTCGCGGCAACGGCCATCACTCCGTCGTCAGCAGCCGGGTAGAGGGGGCGGTTGGCGCCATCGCCCTCGTTGCCGGCCGCGGCGATCACGAGCACGTTGTTGGCCCAGGCGTAGTCGACGGCGTCTTGCTCGGCCTGAGCGTAGTAGTACTCGCCGAGGCTGAGGTTCACGATGAGCGCGCCATTGTCGACGGCGTAGATAATCGACGTCGCGACGTCGGCCTGGGTGCCATTGCCAGTGGCGTCGAGCACCTTGATCGGGAGAATCGTAGCGTTGTACCCGATGGCGGCGATGCCGTGACCGTGCGTTGTGCCGTTGTTCGTGGACGCCGCCGCAGTGCCGGCGACGGCCGTGCCATGTCCGTAGTCGTCGTAGAAGTTCGTCGGATCCGCCGCCCCGGACATTGTGTTCCGGCCTCGGGCGAGGTCGACCTGACCGCCGCCGGCGATGCCGACCGACGTGCCGCCGGCGTTGATGAACTCAGCCTGCGGTATCCCATCCGGCCCGCCGGCGTCCAAGCCCGTGTCGATAACCGCGATCACGGGGCTGTTGGCCGGTTTGGTGGTGCTAGTGTAGTACGTGTTTGGGTAGATGCTCCAGGCGGCGAGAGCCTCGATGTTGTGCAGGGGCCACTGGTAGTACGTCGCGACGCCGTCTGAGGCATAGTCGAAGGGCGCGACATGAGTGTCGATGGACCCGTATCCCGGATCGTTGGGAGCACTCAGCAGCACGCGCCGGCGGTAATTGGGCTCGGCGTAGCGCACGCCAGGCAGGGCCGCGACCGTGTCCGCAACGGCAAGAGGGTTGTCGGTCGCCCCCAGGTGGTAGATGCGCGCGTTGATCTTGGGGATCGCGGGCCCGGGGATTGCGCTGATGGCCGCGGCGACGTCTGCGACAGCCGCTGCCGGCATGTCCCCGTGGAATCCGACGACAAGCTCGCCCGGCTTATAGGAAGGGGCGGGCTTGGCCTTGAACAGACTCTGAGGCAGCGCGCTGGCGGAAATGAGTAATACTAGTGCGATCAGCACGACCGATCTGCGATGGCACGTGTTCATTTGACCTCCCGGCGTCGGGCGGCTTGAGGTACGCGTAGGAAGAGCTAACTATAGTAAGTTACCCATTTTTGAGAGAATCCCTACATTACTTGCTCTGGTCGCCCGCTTCGGCGTCCAGGTGAACGCAGTCTGGGCGCTCCCGTCGGTCGAGCACCCAGTCGTAGACTTCGCGCATCTCACGCGCGACGCGTTCCCAAGAATACTGCTCATCCACCAGTCGGCGGCCGCGCCCGCCCATCTCAGCAAGAGCCTCCGCCGACATCGTCAGAGCTTCGCGCAGAGCCCCCTCGACGCTCTCGGCGCCCACGGGCACCCACCACCCGCACTCGTGGCTGATCAGTTCCTCCCAAGGCGCCCCATGGGTCGTGAGGACAGGCAGCTCGGCAGCCAGGGCCTCGGCGACGACCACCCCAAAGTTCTCCGTGTGCGTGGGCAGCACGAACAGGTCCGCAGCCGCAAATGCGCCCGATCGCTCGTCGCCATACAGCGACCCGACATATGTGATGTGCTCGGACACTCCGCGCCCGGCCGCGCGGGCCATGATCTCTTCGATATGCCCTTCTTCGTTTGGGCCGGCGATCGCCAGGTGCCAGTCGCCATGTTCGCCGTGCAGGCCTGCCCAGGCGTCGACGAGGTCAGCCAGCCCTTTGATGGGGCTGATCCGCGACAAGAACAGCGCCAGGCGCTTCTCGCGGCAGTTCTCGGGCAGCCTTCCGCGAATGACTGACGGGTCGACAACGGCCTGCCGGTCCGGCAACACCACGGCGTTCGGCACGATCGCGACGGGGTTTGTTAGCCCATAGAGGCGCGCGCCATCCATCTCCAATGCAGCGGTGGCATGGATACATGATGCGGAGCGGAGATTGCGCCGGTCAAACAGCGCCGCCGCCAAGCGCTTCTTCCACCGTGATTTCGCCAGCCGCACGGGCTCGAGGCAACCTCTCGGGGTGATGATCAGGGGCTTGTCCTGCGCCCTCGCCGTTGCTCCGCAGGCCCAGATCGGATATTCCCACAGTGAATGCGAATGCACGATGTCGGCGCTCGCAACCAGCGCGGGCAATTCGCGGGCCAGGTGCCTGCTATACCAGATCGAATGGCGGATAGTGGGCTCAAACAGCCGCACGTCAACGCCCGCGTCGCTACACGCTGTCACGGTTCCGGCGATCGGTCCATCCAGCGTGGCCAGCGTAACGCGACAGCCAGCCTTCACCAGCGCCGCGCACAGGCCAGGCACCGATTCAGCCGGGCCACCGGTGTGCTCCCAGAGTCCGGGGATGACGTGTAGGATATGCGGCGCCTGCGATTCGGGGGTCTGACCGTCCATTTCCGCCCCAATCCCCGTGTCTCTATTCTCTCGATGCGGTGAAGTTGCGCAATCTGCGCATCAGGCTGTCAGCCCAGATCTTGGGGCTAAGCTGGAGCGAAAGTTCGTAGCTCCGCTCACCCAGCGTTTGGGGGCTGTCATGGGAGGCGATCCAGCGAAACCCTCTGGCGATGTCTACGCAGTCGCGGGGATCAATCAGACAGCCGTTGTGGCCATCTCTGACCAACTCAGCGGTTGCGCCCACCGTCGAACTCGCGATGAGTGGCAAGCCCGCGCACGCTGCCTCATGGACAACCACGCCCCAGGGCTCGTACGTGCTGGGCAAGATAAAGCAGCCGCTCCTCTGCATGAGTTCGGCGACCTCAGGCGGCTCGAGCCAGCCCTTGCACTCAACGCCAGGCTCCGATTCGGCGGCGGCGCGCTCAGGGCCATCGCCGACGCAAACAAGAGGCCACGGCTCGCTCGCGTCTTCTCGGTACCGCCTGTAGCCGTCAAGCAGGCGCCCCACGTTCTTCTCGGGGGCCAGCCTGCCCACAAACAGGAACTGGCGCGGCCAGGCGCTCTCAGCGCGCGCGCTGTCGAGGCGGCCAGGCGTGCCTGCGGCGAACGTGGCGCTGTCGGCGGTGTACAGGCCCTGCCAGACATGCGGAGGGTCGAAGCCGGCCAGTTGGGCCAGCGGCAAGGCGCGCGCGCCCGGCACCCACATCACGTCATAGCACTGACGCAGAAGCCGGCGCCCGACCAGGCAGCGGACGACCTGCCGCAGCGCTCCCGTCCACGGCGTGTCGGCCATGCAGACCGTGACGACGCCCTCGCCGCGCAGCTCGCGGGCCACCAGGCGCACTGCCGGGAGCGACCACCCGGTTGCGATCAGCACATCGGGCTTGAACGCGGTCAGCTCGCCCAATATGGCATCGGCAACGGGGCGGGGGGCACCGTCCCTTGAGAAGATCGTGGCCGGCCTTCCGGCAAACGCGGGCTCCTGCGGCGCGTGGGGCGGCGGATCGCCGATACTTGCACACCACAGCCCGTCGCCAATGATGGCGGCCAACTCCGCCAGGCAGGCCTGCGCGTAGCCCGGCATGCGGGACCAGACCACGGCGATTTTGGGAGTTGATGGCACCAAGAGCACCTCGGCGTGCGGTCAGTCGGCGGTCGCTGAAATGAACTCGCGCAGCTTCGGTCCTACGACTGAGTCATCGAAGTTCTCGCGAGCGTAAGTCCACGCGCTGCGCGCCCGGCGGAAGCGCCGCGCGCCATCGGCGGCGAGGTCAGCGATGGCATCGCGAAGCGTCTCGGGCGATGCCGGATCGCAGATTACGATGACATCGTCGGGCAGGCGGTCGAGATCGCCCACTCGCGTAGCAATTACAACTTTGCCCTGGCCAAGGAACTCGTAAACCTTGGATGGCGTCTTGTTCGTTCCGTAGCGCCCGTGAGGATCCTGAAGGGCCACGCACGCGTCCGCCCGTTGCAGGATCTCAGCGTACTCCGCGTCGCTGACGAAGCCGTGGCGCGTCACGTTGGCCGCGTTCATCTCGCTGAGCTGGTCCTGCAGCCAGTCTGATTTTGATCCCGTACCGGAGATCTCGAACTGGATCTTCTCGGCCAGGCCCGGCGACTCGTTGAGAAGACGAATCGCCGCGCAGAAGACGTCGATGCCGTGCTCGAACTCGACCTTGCCTGCGTACAGCACGCGCATGATGCCCGTCTCATCGGGCGACCGCTCGGCCAAGTCCTGCGTCTCAACGCTGATGCAGCCCGAGACGACCTGACAGGGCCTGCCCGGCGGGATGACCCACTCGAATTGGCGCGTGGGGATCACGAACTTGCTCGAGAGACGTGCAATGATCCGCATGCAGAAGGCGAACACGATTTGCTGCACGGGTCGAACTTCAGTGCTTGACTGCCAGTCGGACATGCGCGCAACCGAGACGTCCTCGATGTTGTGGACGATCGGGACGCGCCACCAGTGCCTCGCCAGGAGCGCGATGAGAACCAGCGAGGGACTGAAGTTATAGATAATGACGGCGCTGACGGATCGGGCGCGCATCAGCGAGCACGTGGTCGTGATCAGGAACAGGGGCTCTAGCAGAGTCCCCACCAAAGGCAGCCCAACCGTGGCGCAATACGCGACCGGGACGTTGCCCGCCCGGCGCACGGCTTGCCCGTGGAACAGGCGGCCGGTCCATCTGATGCGCATGGCGGTCGCCGCGCTAACGACAATCAGACGTTGCTTGGCGGCGCTCAACGCTGTCGCCAGACGCCGCATGCGATTTGATCCCGCCACGTTGCGGGAGGGCAACCCCCTGGCCTCGACGATTTCCTCGTCCACGTAGTTGCCCATATAGAGCACGCGCGCTCCAGCCGCGCCGGCTCCGCGTGGCTGCATCATAGCTTACGTCCAATCCAATTCAACCGCTCGCGGGCACTTCGGCGACCACTTCCGCCGGGTTGCCGGCGGCGATTGAGCGCGAAGGAATGTCCCTGCTCACAACCGCTCCGGCACCGATGACCGCTGCATCGCCGATGTGGACGCCTTTGAGGATAATTGCGCGGGCGCCGATGAAGACGTCGTCGCCGATCTCTACCGGTTTGGTCGCGATGGAATCATCATACGCCGCCCGCATGTCCGGATCGATGGGATGGGCGTCGCTGTCGGTGATGAGAACTCCGGATCCGACCATCACGCGATCGCCAATCGTCACTCGCTCGCGGGCCGAGATCGAGCATCCGCTCATGCCGACGTCGTCGCCGATTTCGATGACACTATCCGGCTCGCAGGCAAACAGCATGACGGGTTGGAAGACGCCGAGCGAGTTGTACCTGGACTTGCTCACGGCGACGAACCGCTCGCCGATTTCGATGCGCGCGTTGCTGGCGACGCGCAACAGAGGCAACCCTCGCAACGTCCAATCCGAGCGCCAACGGACGCCGCTCAGCGCGCAGTGGAGCCAGTGAAATGGCGCGTTCCACGCCCGAAACAGGGGCCGCACGATCCGCTTCAACCCTCCCGGCACTAGTTTGCGCAACACCGTGCTCATGGGAGAGATATGCCTCCAGTGGCAGTCACGTCGGGACGGCGAGGTCGCGGCGCGCTCAATCAGTCCAGGCGGCGACCAGTGCTGGGGCGCGCGATGAGATGAAACTGAGCCCGGACGATCCAACGGTCGGACCAGGCTTGCCTCCAACGCGCCCGCGCGCTAAAATGACTGCGTAGTGTTCGTCGGTTGGTCAACCATTTCCTGTGTAGTGGTCAGACCCCAGCCGACGCGACGGTTTGCGCGCGCGACGCCGCGCGGGAGATGCAATACCCAATGTCTTTCTTCACCGCCATAGCGGCCGGAGGGCTGAGTTTCGGAGTGGCGGCTGTTCTGACCGGTCTCGCGCGTCACTACGCCGCGCGCCGCCAGATGATTGACGTCCCGAATGAGCGAAGCTCGCACGAGACACCGACCCCCCGAGGCGGCGGGATCGGCCTCGTGATCCCCGCGCTGGTAACGTTTGCGCTTGTCGCGCTGAGTTCGGAGACCATGCGCGGGCCCCTTGCTGTCGCCTGTGGCGCCACGTTCGCCGTGGCGCTGGTTGGGTGGATTGATGATGTCCGTGATCTTCGAGCCATCACCAGGTTCGCCGTCCAGCTCGCCGCGGCAGTGGCGATCGTAGTTGCGCTTGGTGACTCGCTGCAGTTGAGCATCGGGTCCACCGTCATCGCGATAGGCCCCGCGCGATATGTGCTAGCCGTCGGTTTGGCCGTGTGGCTGGCGAATCTCTACAATTTCATGGATGGCACGAATGGAATCGCGGGCGTGGAGGCGTTAAGCGTGGGGGTGGTTGGGGGCAGCATCCTCTGGGCGTACGGGCTGACTGGCCTGGCCGCGGTGGCCTGGAGTCTCGCCGGCGCCGCAGCCGGTTTCCTGCTGTGGAACTGGCACCCGGCCAAGATCTTCATGGGGGACGTCGGAAGCTGCTTCGTGGGGCTTCTGTTCGCCGCGCTGGCGTTTCTCAGCGCAGCTCACGAGCCCCACCTGCTCTGGCCGTGGATGATCTTGCTCGGCGTGTTCGTGGTCGATGCGACGACGACGCTGGCGGTCCGCGCATACCGCCGGGAACGCCTGTCACAGGCGCACAACCAACACGCGTATCAGCATGCCGCGCGGCGCTGGGGTCACGCGAAGGTCGCGACGGTGGTCCTGGCCATCAACCTGCTGTACCTTGCGCCGCTGGCCATCGCCTGCGCGCTGCAGCCTCGATACTCGCTGCTCTGGTGGGGAGTCGCGTACGCTCCGCTCGTCGTGCTCTGCGCGTGTCTTAGAGCCGGAAGACCAGACGCAGCCGCGGATAGCACGAGCGGCGCGGCCGATCAGGTTCCCACCGAGTAGCCGGCGACGGCGCGCGTCGGGCCTACTTCTTCTTGCCCTTGCCCGCCCCACCACCGTAGTGTCCTCCGTAGTGATAGTCGTAGTAACCGCCCCGTCGCGTCGGGACGCGGTTCATGATGCCACCAAGGCAGGGCGTGCCCGTGCGCATCAACTGCTTCAGCGCGCGCTGGAACATCGGGCGTCGCGTCTTCGTGGCGTCAGCGACCAACACAACACCATCAGCCAGCGGCGCGAGCACCTGCGTGTCAGACAGCAACCCCGTCGGCGGGCTGTCGATAATGACCAGGTCGTACTTCTCACGGAGGCTGGTCATCAACGTCGCCAGCTTATTGGACTCCAGCAACCGCGCTGGGTTGGGCGGCGTCGGGCCGGAGGGCAACACTGCGAGCCCTCCGAAGTCGTCGGGGTGCTGGATCATCGGCTCCACCGACTCTTCCCCGATGAGATAGCTGCTCAAGCCCTTGTCGCCCTCGATCTTCAGGCCTTTGGCGACAGCCGGTCGGCGCAGGTCGCCATCGACCAATATGACGCGGTCGCCGGCCTGGATGTGAGCCATCGCGAGGTTGATCGCTGTCGTCGTCTTGCCTTCGCCCATCCCTGAGCTAGTGACCATGATGACTTCAGGCGGGCTGTCCGCGCGCGAGTACCGGATGTTTGTGCGCAAACTGCGGAACGCCTCGGCCATCGCCTGGTGGTCACTATCGGGCTCCAGGGAGAGCCGCGCGTGGTCGCCATTTGACGGCCCCTGGGGCACGGCAGCCAGGACCGGCAGGCCAAACCGGTCTTCGAGCTCATCGGCGTCCTTGATCGTGTTGTCGAGTTGCTCGATCACAAACGCAATCGTCAGTCCCAACACAATGCCCACCATCAACCCCAGCATCAAGTTCAGGCGCTTGTTCGGGGAGACGGAATGGGTAGGAATCCTCGCGCTCTCGAGGACGCTGACTCCACCGATCTCCGAGGCTTGCGTCAGTTCCAGTTGCTGCGCGAGCTCCGCCAACTCGAGGTAATTCATCTCCGCAAGTTGGACGTCTCGCTCAAGTCGCGCAGCCTCCTGCTGAACGATGGGAACGCCGGCCAGATCAGCCTCGGCCCGGGCGAGCGCCGGCCTTGTCGCGGCCAAGGTCGCCTCATCGCGCATGAGTCGCACGCGGGCCTGAGCGAGCTGCGCCACCAACTGCTCGCCGAGGGGATTCTTGATCTCCGTTTTGAGCGTTATCTCGGCGTCGACTTCCTCCGTGAGTTGCTGGGTTAGCTCGCGGATTCGCGCGTCAATCTCGGTGACGCCGGGATGGACTTCCGTCACCGTCTCGAGCAACACGGCACGCTCGCTTTCCAACTCGCTCAGCGTGCTCTCAAGCTTCGGGATCGCCGGGTTCGACGATGTCGTTGACTTGGCCACGACCCAGTCTTTCTGCGCCGCCATCTCCTGTTGCAGGCCGACGACCTCCGCCCCGCTCGCCCGCACGGTGGCCTCCATGACCGACACTGACTGGGAGAGACCTTGCACGCGGGCAGTCATGGCGGTCGCCGAGGCAGGGATCGACCCCAATCCGCTATCCAGCAGGAGGGAGGCGAGCTTGTCCTGGGCGGCCTCCGATTCTTCCTTGGCCTTGAAAAGACGGCTTTCCGGCTTGTCGTCCGCGCCCACCCATTCGAGGCCACGCGTGGCGGCCTCGCGGCTGGAGCTGAGGCTTCGCCACGAGTGTTCGTCTGCCAGCGCGTTGGCATAGGCCGCCGCGAGCGCCGGGATGCTGGACTGGGACATGATCGAGATGACATCAGTCTGATCGATGATCTGTGGGGTGACGCCGGCGGAGCAGCCCCCGGCTAGCGCCAGTATTGACTGGCGAGCCAGACCCTCAGTCTTGCTCAGTGCGATACTGCCGACCGCGCGATCGATGGCTTTTCGAACATCGATGATGCCCGGCGGGTACCTCTTCGTTTGAACGTCCTCGGACTGCGCGCAGTGTACGAGCAGTATCTCGAGGGGATCTGCCGTAAGATTCTTGCTCGTCCGGAGAGCGTCCAAGTCCACGTTGTCCTTGATATCCTTCAGCCGCGGCGCCAGTTGGTCCTTGATCTCCGATGGCACGTCCAGAAACAGCGCGGGGTCGTCGGCCTCGCCATCGGACGTCGCGAGCAGTATCTGGCGGATGGC
Source organism: uncultured Armatimonadia bacterium (assembly GCA_964555935.1). Taxonomy (GTDB): domain Bacteria; phylum Armatimonadota; class Zipacnadia; order Zipacnadales; family VGFC01; genus CAZKUN01. The sequence goes on from CAZKUN010000004.1 coordinate 72,436, forward strand.
CACCAGGCGCGCCGCAGCCTCCGTCCGGCGTCGCGCCAGGAGGATTTGGAGTTGCGTTGATAGCGATCGCTCGCCTTCCATGCCCGCGGCGAGGTCCATGATACTGCCCGGGCTCCGAGAGCCGCGGCGTCCGCCATCGACAAGCAGTTTCGCCCGCGTCTGATAGAGAGGTGTCTTGAGACTGGAGTAGGCAAGCGCGAGGGCAAGCGAAGCGACAATGCTGCCGATCACCCACCACTTGCGAGACATCAGTGTCCGCACGATCCGCCGGAGATCGATTACGTCCTCTCCGCCGCTCTCATCGGGACCTAGTCGTTCGGACTCAAACTGCATAGCTCAACCTCACTAGAATGGAGCCGAAGCCACTGCCGTCTCGCCGACTCCAGACGTCCGCTCGCGTGGCAGCGCGCGACGTGCTCGGAGAGTGCCAGCGTATCCTGTATAGTCTGCCCGGCAGGCGGGTGTCAATCTGGCTCGCGTTGCATCTTGATCGCGGAGCCCTCAGCGGGTGGTCACGCGCATTCCATCCTGCGCCACCGACCACGGACAGACCTCTCCTCCGGGAGCCGCGTCTTGAAGGCGTTTCCTCAGCTCGGCGCCAGCGTCTGCATCCTTGGCCATCACCATCAGGAAACCTCCGCCCCCCGCGCCGGCCAGCTTCGCCCCGGACATGTACGGTTGGCAGATCTCGAGGATGGCATTGATCCGGGTATTGGTGGTATGCGGATCCAAGACCTGGTTACTCTCCCAGTGTTCGGTCATCATCCGCCCCAGCGAATCCCAGTCGCCGGCCTCGGCCGCCTCCGACATCTCGACCGCCAGGACCTTGATCCGATGCAGAACCTGCAGAACGGGCGCTTCGCGCGCCAAGTACCGCCCCACCACCTGTGCCAGCAGATTCTTCGCCACCCGGCGCATCCCCGTGTAATAAAGCAGGAAACGACTCTCCAGTTCTTTCAGGTGATCGTCGGAGCAGCAGACGGTCCTGACCCGTAACGTCTGAGGCACGCCGGGCCGGGATTCAGTGAGCTTCATCCCCGGGAAGACGCCGCCCGCCTGATCCTGCCACCCGCCTCCTGTGCTCATCAGCTGCTCGAGGTAGAGCACGTGGTCGGACAACTCGACGTCGGTCACCTCTGCCCCCATCATCCGGAAGAGAGCGCGCAGGACCGTTGCGGCGAGGATGCTGCTCGTTCCCAGACCCGATCCCATGGGCAAGCGAACGGAGTTGATGAACTCCACGCCGCCGCCTCGAGCCGTCAAGGCGTCCGCGATGGGCTTGCGGTCGGTGATAACGCGCGCCAGCCGCAGCGCGGCGATCGGTATTGACCATTCCGATCCAAATGTGGGGATGGCGGCCAGTTGCTCCTCGGTTGCGATCTCGACGGTCTCGCCTGTCTCCACGGATGAGCAACGGATGACCGGTTCCGCCAGGCGGCGTAGCGTCGCCTTGATGGGGGGAGCGTTGCCAAACTCGACAGCAGCGTTGAAGACAGATCCGCCCCAGTCGACGCAGAAAGGCGGGGTGTCAGACCACCCGCCGCCAAAGTCGATGCGGGCCGGAGCCGCGACCGCCACTTCATCGGCCTGCCGGCACCCGCGCCACTGCCTGCCGGACGCGCTGGTCAGCCGCTCCCCGATCTGCGTGCTCACGCATGTGAATGCCTGGGCGACAGCCTCGTCTGCATCGGCCAGGAGCCCCGCGTGGCGCAGGAACATTCCGCCTTGGTAATGGAGACTGGCTGCATGGGTCAGTTCGGTGCGCTCAGCGCTATCTGCTTGAGCGCAGATAGCCCAGCCGGCGCGCGCCAGGGTCCGAACGGATGGGGGATGCGCCAGCAATGGGCGGACATCGCTCCCGGACTTCGCGACGTCGACCGCCGTTGCTTCCCATCGCATCTCGGCCCGCTCGCTGCGCGATTCAGCGACCCGTTCATTGTCCACCAGGGCCGCGCTGGATTCCAGTGATAGTCGGGGCGACCGCCCCCACTCCTCCGCCAAAGGTTCCCTTGAGACGCCCGCGAACCAGCGCGCAAACTGCATCGCCTCATCCGGCGTGGCAACTGGGAAGAGGTCGGCGTTCCACAGGCTGCGTTCGGGAACGGGCGTGCTCGGCCACACATCATCGGGATCCAACTCCAGGTCGTGGATGAGTTCCAGCATGGGGAGCCCGAGCCAGATCGCGTCGCCCGGCGAGGCTAGCGCCTTCGGGTCATCATCCACGGCGTACGCCCGCACGACATCGCCGCGAGTGCCGTCAGGCATCCGGACAGGGAGCTGGTGAAAGACCGTCTGCGCGGGGATCTCAACCGGCTGACTCAGGCCGCGCAGGCCATGGGCGATGCCGCCGGCGGCCGCCCGCAAGGGCACGTGAACTTCAGATTCCAAGACGACGGACCCGGGTTGGAGATCGCTGTCGTCGCCCAGGTGGCTGTCGATAACCACCCCGGACGAGTGGGCAGGGCCAGACGGCGAGCCACCGAACTGTTTCGTCGCCTCCAGTAGCGTCTGATATGAATCCGCCATGCTGAGAACGCGCTGCAAGTGGCGAGTCGTGCCGATGTGGACGAACTGTCCATCGACGACGTCGCACCACAACCGCGCGTCGGCGAGCCGCGCGTGGACCTCGCGGTGGTAGTCGCCCTCGTCGGCCGCCGGCGCCCACTCGCCGGTCAGGCCCCGCGTGATGTGGTCGTAAAGGTCGAGCCCTGGGATGGGCGCGCCGCCACCGCCACTCGTCAGCTGCTCGGCGACGATGCCGCCGATCGCCCCGAGCGCGGCTGTCGTCTCGGCGTCAAACCTCAGCAAACCAGAATCGACCGCCACGAGATCGTCGTCTCCCATCGCTCCGGCTTCGCGCATGGCGGCCACGCTGGGCTTCTGCAAGAAGGAAACCACAAGGCCATACTCATCGACGATGTAAAGCCCGTGCCTGGTGCCAACCTCCGGAGTCTCGCGGATCCCAACTCCGGAGACGCCCGGGCGGTCCCACGTCAGGAGCTTGGTATCGCAGACAGGGATCGTGTCGCCGGATGCCACAACGGCGCCGTCGGATGCCCGCTCGGCCCAGAGAGCGGATAGCTGGAGCAGTTCATCGAAAACCGTGCTGATCTCCCCCGAGGGAGTCGAGACCGGCAACGGCGAGAAGAGTTTTCCGCCTGGGGAGTACTGTGGCATGCGGCGCGAATCGCCACCGCAGTGGAGAATAAGCACCGAGTGATTCCGGCACCACTCCCCCACCTCGTCCTCGTTTCGCAGGACGCAGCCGGCATCAGTCAGAGCCTCACCGAGGGCGTGCAACGTCGCCCCGCCGGTGCCGACGCGTTGGTCGCCCGGATCCGGCACGACCAGGTACTTGGCGCCGCTCGGCAGGAGGCCCCGTAGAGTGCGATCCGCGATCTCCTCGGAGTACTTGGCGGCTTGCTTCGCGGAGCTGGATGTGATGACGACGACATCCCACCATGGAGGCGGTTGCGCCGACCCGGAAACAAGCCGCGCGTAGACGGCTTTCGCGTGCTCCAACGTCCCTGTCATCTCTTCCTGCCGCGGCTGCGTCAATCCACTGCCTCCCAATGAGCAGCGATCAGTGTTCGTGGCGTCTGTCTGGAATCAGGCGGGCGTCAATCATCTCTTGGATTTCCGCGGCGATCCCCGTTCGGAACGATCTTGGCCGGTAATCGAGTTCCTCAACGGCTTTCTCGATCGAGAACACCTTGTCTTCCTGCAGTCGCTGGACCTGCTCGCGAGAGACGGGGAAGCCGGGGATGAATTGCATGACCGCGGCAACTCCTACGGCGAGCGAGCGGTTGACTGGGATGACGCGTTTTTCACGCCCCAGGACGTCCATGATCTCCGTGATGATCTCCCGGAATGAGATGCCATCCGGGCCAGCCAGATCGTAAGTCTGAAGGGCGGTACTCTCCGTCGTCATTGCAGCCACGATCCCATCGGCCAGGTCATCTCTATGCACTGGCTGCATGAGGTTCTTGCCGTCCCCGGGGATCAGCAACAACGGCGCGCGATCAACGAACCGAATGAGCCGGTGCATGTTCTTGTCGCGAACGGATCCGTAGATCATGGTTGGGCGGACGATGGTGTAGTCGAGCCCACTGTCGCGGATCAACTGTTCGCCGGCACGGTACATAGCGGCGACGCCTCGGTAGCGCGAGAACATGCCCGTGGTCGTCACGAAGTGCGCTCTCCGCAGGTCGGTCTCGATGATGGCCGGCACGGTGGTCGCGTATCTCAACGGATGGGTCATGTCGAGGTACGTTGTGTCCGCTGTGAGCAGATGCGTCCACGGCGCGGGCTCAGTGACATCGCCGATATGGATCCGCACCCCGAGTTCTTCCAGGGAGGCGATGTCAGATGTTTCGCGAGCAAGGCACGTGATCTGCTTCGCGCCGCACTGTTGCGCGAGTCGGGCCACGACCGCGTTGCCGGTGTCGGACGTGGCGCCTGTGATGAAGCAATGGGTCGTCTCAATCGGCATGCGCGCTCTATCCTGGCGTTAGTAGATGCTCGTCCTTGGGGACCCCTCTCCCCCACTCTCGCGCGACCGTCTGACTCGTCATATCTCGACCGTTCCAGCACCCTCAACGGAGCGGTATTGAGCGACGTCGATGCCGTGCTCGGCCAGCACGGACGTGAGACCGGCTTCGTGACCGGACTCGACAAGAATCATCACGCAGCCACCCAAGCCGGCACCCGCCATCTGAGCCCCTTTCACCCCGGGTTGGCGCATCGCCAAGTCAACGATGCGATCGATGCCCGGCGTGCTGCACCCGTAGGCGCCTGGTTGACGGTGCAGTCGAGCTGCGAGCGCGGCATCCTTGTCGTCTCCTCGCGTCGCCTGGGCCAGCGCATCGAGTCGAGCATCGCTCACGTCGGCGACGAAGGGCGTGGTGTTGAAGTCGGCGTCGTGTTGCGCGACGCGATCACCGTCATGGGACACTTGCCACAGGCGGCCCAACGCGTCCGCATCCCCGCGGGTCAGCACATCGTAGCAGAGCTTCGCCCGCTCGCATTCAGATAGGCCATAGAGCAGTAGCGCCCGCACATCATAGCTCCGGGTTCGATCCTGAACTGCCTCAACGAGACTATGGAGCTTCACGTGATCATCGGACGAGAATGGCCCGTACTGGGCCAGGAATTCCTGCTCGGTGATCGTCAGCGGGATCCTCTTCAGCATCGTGTACAGCTCGTCGAGCGTGACGCCGAGATTCGCGCAGTTGATATCGCGCAGGTGGTGAATCGAGGGAGCTAGGTCCGGGAATTCTCGTTTGAATATGAGTTCGCCCATCAGGTAGCCGAGGATGCGGCTGTTGAAGGTCTCGCGGGCGCCCTCGCTTTTCTTGGCCTCCTCGCCGGAGTTGGCTACCACCAGTCGATGACCGGCAGGGAATGGCGCCGCGCCGAGGATTTCAAAGGGCAAGAACGAGGTGTGGATGACATGGTCGCGCCTGCTAAGCTTGATCGCGGCGTGGTCGCCCGTGCCGCCGCGGGTGCCCACGAACCACTCCCCCTGACCGCACAGATCGACGAGGAGGTTTGGGCGGATGCGAAGGTGGTTGACGGCGGTCAGAACATCCGCGGCGCCGACGACGATGGCGGACGATGAACTCAGCCCAGACCCGATGGGGATCGTGCCGTGAATGATGATGTCGGCGCCCTTGAGTGGAGCCCGACCGACCTCGTACTTGAGCCGCAACGCCGCCGCCATCACGTAGTTGCCCCAGCTGTCTCCCTGCACCATCGCCAGCGTCTTGGGGCTGTTGATGCAGACCAGCCAGTCGCCCCACTCGAGGTCGCTAACCATCTCGCTAATCGAGAAGTGGATGTCCTCAAACTGCTCGGCATCTGTGTTGCGTAGATGGATTCGATCGTCCACGCGCGCTGCCGCGACCATCAGCACTTCCTCGCTGATGGCCATCGCATTGACGCAGCTACCGCGGTGGTCCGTGTGCCTGCCGAGCAGGTTAATGCGTCCCGGTGAGCGGGCGATTAGGACTGGCGTCTCGGGCGAGAGATGTTCCGTCGCGTAATCGAGCGCTGCCACGTACTCCGAGCGTTTTGTCGCGTGAAGCGCTTCGTCTGCCCCATACGTGCGGCGCATGAATGCCTGAAGCTCGGGCGAGGAGCCCGAGAAGATGCTCCGCCACTCTGACACCTTGCGAAACTGCGCCGGGCGAGCCACCACGTCGATGCGTTCAGCGTCCGCGTGGCGCTCGCGGAAGATGCGATTGATCTCTGTCAGCTCTTCCACGCTGTTGAAGCTTAGGACGTCATCGGGATCCTTCAGGGGGACCTCGACAAGACAGTACTTCGTGGACCCGTCTGGGTTCCGAGCCGATGCGAGGTTCGCGATCGCGTCCGTTAGGAATTCCTCGTGCTGGGCGTTGTGGCGTTGGAGGTCCTCGAGTGCCACGTACAGCGCGTCCGCGCGGAAGAGATAGATCGACTGATTGACTCGTTGAGCAACGTCCTCGACTTCGGATGCCGGTATGTCGACGCGCTTGCCATCACGCCACGCGCTGGCGCTGCCGACCTTCCTCAACGGCTGCAGCAGGGCGACGATCTCCGAGGTCGGGATCGATGGCGTCTCCGCGGCCGCCGTGTGAAGTCGGCCCGTGGCTTTGCGGGCTTTGGTATCGTCCGGAAAATGCCTGTGGATGATTTCAGTGAGGTCATCGCCGGAGACGGTGCTGGGTTGATCTACGAGGAGCGCGTCGATCTCCCCGATCGCGCGGGAGAGTTTGATCTCGCTGACTTCAACGATCGCCTCCGGGTGACCATTCGGGCCAGCAAGTACGCGGCCGGCGGTTGGGTTGGGAGCCTTGTCCGCAGTGAGCAGGACGAGATCTGCATCGGTTTCTTCTGCCTTCGCGATCATATCGGCAACTACGTTGGGCTCGACGACTTTATCCCCCGCGACCACAAGCACGTGGCCGGCGTAGCCTGCGTCCTGGAGAACTCTCATTCCGCATTTCGCGGCATTGCCGGTGCCGAGGGGTGCCACCTGGAAGGCAAAACACGCATTGGGGAAATGACCGCCGACTGTCTGAATCACCTCATCCGCGTCTTGCCCAATGACAATCACATGATGCCGGACGCCCGCCATTTCGTAGGCGCGAAGGGCTCGCATGATGGCGGGCGCATCGCCGACCTCGAAGCAAACCTTCGAACGGCCGGGAGCGTTCATGCGAGCGCCTTTACCGGCAGCTAGGACAATGGAAAACAAGTCCAATGCGCGCGTGCTCCTGTCCTGTGTATTGCCTGTCACCAGGCGATGATTCGGCTGCGCGTCTGAGTATGCGCATTCAATGTTGAGAATGCAATACCGGCGATGTCATTCGTCCTCATCGGCAGCGCGGTTCTTTCGGATTTCATTGAGGCGCTTGTTGAATTCCTCGCGCGTTATTTCGTTGCGATGTAGCTGCAATCCGAGTTCATGAGCCTCTGTCAGCGGCTGTTCAGAGTCATCACGAAGCTCTTTTCTCTTGAGAGTTTGTTTCTTGGAAGGCTGTCTCTGTTCTTGCCCTCCGGTCATCGGAGGACGGTCCTCCGGCGATTCGCGGACGGTCCTCTGATTATCGGTGGACCCCCGTTGCGGGGTCCTCTGATTTTCGGACCACCTAATGGAATACGTGTGAGCGTCGGCGTCTCCGGCGGCCGTGGTGCGCCTCTGGATGTCGATGAGACCCTTGGCTTCGAGCTTCTTCGTTGTCTCCCTCACAGTGCTTTCCGCAAGGCCGGTGCGATCCGCCAGGCGGGGCGCGCTGATCTTCTCCTGCGCTTTCTTCCAGCCAACGGTCAGTCGAAATATAGTAACCAGTATCTTGACTTCAGATCCGCTAAGATAACGAAGATGCTCGTCATAGAACGAGTCGGGAAGCGGTGTCCAATGGGGCGACTCATACCCGCCGAATCCCTCGAAGGGATCGGTCGCGGGAGCGCCTCTGGATTGAGCGGATTTAGGTTTCTGGGAGCGTGATTTGCGTTGTCGTGGCACGTACTGCGCACCCCTCTATAGCCAGGGGGTTGACACGCAGACAGGAGGGTGCTATGCTCGCTTCCGATACCGCTCAGTATCGTAGTAGCAAACAGGGCACTATCTCCCGGGTCTGACTCCCCGACCATAAGTAATCTCGAAGCTCCCACTCCCTCGCCAAAGGTCCGGGAGCTTCTGTGGTTTTCGGGGCCGATCGCCTCGGCGCCAGCCCGTTATGGTTTTACTTCTTCCCGGTCACCTTAGCGTTCTCCTTGCATAGTGTCAATACGCCACCAGACCTACACGCCGGTCGCCACCAGAACCCGCACGAGAACCCAACTCACAGCAGCTCGTAGCCGCCTGCGGGGCCCGCGCGCCTCTCCCTCACTCCCCGCGGAACCAAGCCGACGCCCAATGACCTGGGAGCCACCCGGTGACCACTGATACCCCCGACGTCACGTAAGCACGTTTACCGGTTTTCATGATTACTTGCTTACCAGTATTCACCCAGATATCCGGCGGGCGTCGTCTCATTAGCAGGTCCCCCCTCCTCCCCGGCGAAAATGACGATAGCAATCTTTCATGATAGGAGGGTTTCGCGATTTCACGCATTCTCGCTATTGTCAGTCAGAAGGGCGGCTCCGGAAAGACCACGACCGCCATCAACCTTGCCGCGGCGATCGCCCGCCTGGGCCATAGGACCTTGCTCGTAGACGCCGACCCCGCGCAGGGAAACTCCACATTTGCCTTGGGCGTCGACCACGAGGAGGCGGAGTTCGAACTTCTCGAACTTCCCGACGAGGGATTCGACCTGCTCCCGGGAGCGATCGACATCGCAGCTCTGACGGCGTACCCAGTGGAGCAGATCCCAACCGACGAGTACGATTGGATTATCATGGACACAGCGCCGGGTCTCGGGGACCTCACGTTGTCGATCATCGCCCTAGCCGACATCGCCCTCGTTCCCGTAGAGGCAGACGTGTACAGCGTTCGACAGGGCGCGCGTCAAGCGCTCGAGGTGCTCAATGCCGCAAATCCAGAGGCGAAGGCCTGTCTTGTCGTAACGAAGATCGATCGGCGGTATTGGACGACAGACCCATTGGTGCAGGAAGTGACGCGAATGCCGGAATGCTTGAAAACGCGTATTCGTACATGCTCGAAACTCCGAGAAGCCCCTGCGGAAACGATGAGCGTTCTGGCGCACGCGCCTAGGTCGAACGGCGCGAAGGACTACATGGCGTTAGCTAAGGAGGTCCTCAGACTTGCCTAAGAGATCCGCGAAGAAGAAGCTCCCCGACCCAAATTCGCGCCGGGCGAACGTAGTGCGCAAGAAGCTTGGGATACCGGATGCGTCGTCGGGAACGGCAGAGGAGGCCGATGCGCTCAAACCGTCCAGGCCTAAGAAGAAGTCTGCCTCCAAGCCCGGCGGGGCGCCGAAGGACGAGAACGTGCATACTGGTATTCGGGAAAGCGTGAAAGCGGGGGCCGACGCTGATGCCGGCGAGGCGGGGCGTGACGGCGTCAAGCGCCAAATGTACATGGGCCGCAAGTACTGGGACTTCGTAGATGTTGAGTCAGTCCAGAGGCGCGTCAGGCTGGGCCGCAAGGTCTACCTCTATGAGATCGTGGAGGAAGCGCTGGATCTGCTGATGGAGAAGACGAAGTCAGGAGAGTAGGGGAGGGGTGGGTTCCACCGCGTCTTCGTCGGTTGACTTTGTCGTGGGGCGTTGGCTGTGGCGTGGCATGATAAAGGGAAAGACGGAAAACAGGTATAATGGAAAGCGTGAAAGAGCGTATGCCAGAATGTGAGCCTGCGTGGGTGAGGTGGGGGAGAGGCCGGCCGGGCTAGACGCAGAGGCGTTGGGCGGAGAGCGGACGTGGAGTTTGGGCGATGCAGGCGTTGAGCTGTTGGAGGGGGCGCCAGAACGCGTACCAGTCGAGGCGGGCTCGCTGGGCCGTCAGCATATCGTGGTACTCGTCATCGTCGGCCAGCAAGCGTTCGACGAGTTTGATGCCCGCGGGGGGCGTGGTGCAATGGAGCCGCGGGTCTATCATGCACGGGTTCCAGTAACTGTGTCTGTTGCCGACGACAACGCAGTCCGCGGCGGCCGCCTCAGCGGCCGCGTTGCCCCAGAGACGCCTCCCTGCTCTTGGGGAGAAGAGGATCTTCGACTGCACGAGCATGCGTAGGTGGTCCGTGATCGTGCGGTCGCCGCAGAGCTTGCTGTCAACGCCCTCAGGCATTTGGAGGTCTTTGAGGGAGCCCTCGATTTGGTTTCGCTCGATGACCACCCAGTTCTGAGTCGGGAGATCGCCGAAGAGATCAGTTATGGAGCCCGCTCGGTTGAGAGCGTAAGGGAATTCCACTACGTGCGCGCGCCTGCGGAGCGATCGGGGCGTTGGCCCGAAGTGCTGGTTCAGGAAGCAGTCGTAGCCGCTTGGTGGCTGGCGTAGGTACGGCTTATAGACGCTCATGCGGTGGTGCTCGACCATCGTTGCCCAGAGAACGGCCGGGAAGTCTCGGGTGATTCGCTCAGGCACGGCGTTCTCGATGGCCAACACGACATCGAACTGACCCCAGTCGACACTGGCAGCGGGAACGGCGACCGCGTCCATGGCTGTGGTGAGGGCGTCCCACTCCGGATGGGTGGAGCGAGCCTTCTCTTGCCACACCTGGCACTCGTCGTCGGGTTCCGTTTCAACGATGAAGAACTGGGAGGGGAAGTCGGTCAGAAGCGCAACAGGCCCTGAGCGGTGGGCGCTGGATCCTATGAGATCGAGTGGTGTCTTGGCGTTGGGGTCGTAGTACAGGTCCGTATAGACGCTTTGCTTGACAAGGGCGACGCGCAGGCCGGTTAGATGCGGCAGCTTCGCAGGGCTTTCGCGCTGCTCCAGCCACTTGCACGCGCCTGCCCACGCCGGTCCCGCTACCCGTCCAGCAGCGATTTTGGCCGTCGCCGTGATACTCATCCCGGTAGCGTATCCTCCGCCTGAACGTTCGGTCCGTCGAGTGGAGGCTGGGTTTGGCGAGCCGCCGGCGCGCCACCAGCCCTTCGCAGACGAATCGACGCCCCAAACAGTAGCGCCAGCAATAGCAGCGGCGACATGAAGCTGCGCAGGGCCCCGCCAACGCCATATGCCGAGAGACCAATGAAGTAGGCCACCGCGATCCACTGGATCGCCGCCGGGAGTCCTGGCGCTCGGAGGACGGTGAGAGTCGCCCGCGTGATCCACCAGGCCGTCACGACTGCAATGGGCAGAACGCCGAGCACGCCGACGCCAAGCAGGAGGTCGACCGCCGTGTTGTGAGCCGACACGGTCTGGGCCCGCTTCTTGAGCTGATACTGGTGCCCCAAACCCGACCCAACCCAAGGACTCTCGCCGAAGGGCTCCATCATCTCGGACCAGATCCTCAATCGCCCGCCTAGCAGTCGCTCGGCCAGTTTGGTGGACATATGCTCGCTCGCCATCCCTGCGTCTACGTGTAGCCAGGATCGCACGATAGCGTTTTGGGCCCGAGCTGCAATCGCGTTTCCGCTGGCCCAGTTCAGCACTATGAGCGCCACCACCGAGAGCCCTATCGCTGGGACGAGGCGCAGCAAGATTCGACGCGATGCGAGGTGGGGCAGTACCACGATAGACGTGCCGACCATCGTGGCCAGGAGGACGGGCTTGTGCATTGTCAGCATCAGCTCAGGCACGCAGGCGAGCACGGCGATGATGGACGCGTGCCTGCCCTTGCGCTTGCCGCCCAACCAAGCCGACAGATGCCATAGATAGGCGAACAGGAAGACGAGACGCATGGGCCAGCGGGCCGGGGTGATGATGGGTTCGTACGCAATGCCGGTCTGGCGCATCACGTAGGAGGCGAAAGCGGCGGCGGCGATGATCGCGCTGAGAATCGTGCCGAGCCAGTAGGCATTCTGGGTCGATCGGGCAGCAAGGAAACCAAACCAAGCCCAGATCGGCAGCAGCATCAACAGGCCGATTACTCCGACGCTCATGTGGGCGTCGCCGATGGACTGGTGGGCTCGCTCAATGAGCACGACGAAGATGAAGAGAGCGTACCCGACGATGGGCACGATGAGAGCCTTCACGTCGCTCCGTCGCATGACCCAGAACCGCACTACAAGCGCGTGGTGGATTGCGAGGGGTAGTGTCAGACCAACAACGAGATAGCTCCCCAGTAGCAGCGGCGACGTGTATGTCGTGAGCCACTCACGGAAGTAGCAGATCATTAGCAGGAGCAGGACGGTGGTGGTAATGAGCAGGCGGCCGGGCAGGCGCAAACTGGTCCAGCGCCCAAGGTCGTGCGTCGTCGCCCGCTGCGCATCGGCCATCTACTTGTCCCTCGCGCTGACGTCCAGACTGGATCTTGAGACCGCCGTCGCGTCAGTCGGCGGAATTGCCGAGCACGTCGCCGTAAAAGGTCCGCACGTTCTCCGTGTGGACAGAAGCCTCGAACAGCTCCGAGGCCTGCTCGTACCCTCCGGCTCCGAGAGTCGCGCAAAGCTCATCATCGCCAAGCAATCGGACCACCGCATCGGCGACGCCCTCCACATCACGCGGCTCCACGGTAAGAGCATTCCGTTCGTGGTGCGCGACTTCCTCGACGCCACCAATCCGGAAAGCGACAACGGGCTTCTTCATGGCGCCTGATTCCATCACCATGCGCGCGAAGTGGGGGCGCGTGTGGAGCACGCAGACGACATCACTGGCGGCGAGATATCGCTCAATGTCCCACGCGAAGCCTGTGCGGACGATGCGGTCCTGGAGGTCGCTCGCCTCTATGCGGCGCTCCAGCTCGGCTTCTTTGCGCCGATAGTACCCCAATACCTCCGCCATCCGCTGCTTCAGGTTCCGCGGCGCTTTCCGCGTGGGGCGCTTGTCGAAATTGGGCGTCAGGCACGTCAGGCGAGCGTCTCGCTTGCGGACGATGCCCATTGCCCGGAGATACTCGTCGCGCCCCTTGATAAGAGTGTCTCGGCCCCCGGTAAACAGGACTACCTTTGCATCAGGCGGGATGCCCAAGCTCTCTCGAGCCTCGCCCTTGTCCATCCGGAAGTCGAACTGCTCGAAGCTCACTGGGTTGTAGATGACCCGCACCTGTGGGCCAGTAAGGCCAATCCTGGCAAGATTATCCTGGCAGATGGCGATCACGCCGGACGCGTCTTCGCGGAGGCACTTCGCGAGCCATCTCTTGCGGGTCCCAAACATCCCAGGAAGCACAGCTTCGCGCACGTGCACGACGGAGTGGACCCCGCGGGCCTGTCCAACGCGCGCGTACGGCGCCAGACCTATCGAATTCAGGTGCAGAATATCGGGGCGGATTCTGTCTACCAGCTCGCCGAGTCGCTGATCGGTGGCCGACCGTTGCGCCAGCCATCTCGTCAGTCGCATCCAATCACGAGGTCGGAGCGGCGAGTAGTCATCGCCGGTTGTGTGCAGGAACGGCGGCACCGCGCATGCGTGCGCCTCGAAGTCGTGTTTCTCGAAGAGTTCGATGACCTCTGGGTCGCCGGATCCGACGCACGCAATGCACGTGGCGCCCTGGTCGCGCAGGCCGGCCATCAGGCCTATTTGGCTGAGAGGGGCTCCGCCACGGGCGCTGCCGTGATGGACAAAGAGTATTCTCACGCTTATTCCCGTAGGTCGAGGTGCCTCAGGAGCGCCTCGATGTCGACGCGCCCCCATTTGCCGGCGGGGACGGCCCACATAGGCTGGTAGGCAATGCCCCTCTGACACGCAAGGCGGGCATAGCAGTCGTTGACGAAATCAGGGGAAAAAATCTCCACCAGCCGGGCTCCCGTGCGGCACCAGACAAGGTTGGCAAGTCCGGCGCCGTGAGTGGCCACGATCAAGCGGGCCGCGGCAAGGCGTTCCATCTGGCTTCGCAGGTCGTCTCGCTCAAGGCAAGCCACCTCGAAGCCTTTCTCTGCGAGGGCTATCTCGACCTCGTGTTCGTTCTCGGGCGAGCGCGAGCCCACTGCCCGGCGCGAGACATACAGGAGTTCGGGCCCTTCGACAGATTGGCCGAGTTCCGGCGGCAGGAGTGATTGGCGGAGCGATTCGATATCGTGGCTGTGGACGCAACCGGAGCAAGCTTCAGCGGCTGCGAACGCGTAGTCGGGGATTTGAACAAGGCCGTCATCCAGGCGCTCGATGCGTCCGCTGAGCCGTCCCGTCTGCTTGAGGGTATCGATCACGTCAAACACGAAACTAGGAGCCTGGTTGCTGACGAGCACGGTCGCTGATGGATAGACGTGTAGGCAGGCGATGAGCCTGGGGAGTTCCTCCAGCAAGAAGTGATAGTATCCCGCGGCTGGGACGCACGTGCAGACCCCATCGGTGCTCTCGCCGCGCGCCGACCCCATGGCTGGGTAGGGCCTGGCCGAAAGCCACCGGAGGAGCGATCCGTACGATTCCTGATACGCGCTTTCGTCGGAGATGCATGCCCCGGTCCGGATGTCGACCATGACGTTGCGCAAGCGGTAGACGTGACGCGCCGCGAAGGACCATTCCCTGCGGAATGCCGGCGGCAGCCCATCGTCCAGGGCAAAAGACTCGACGTCCGCATGCCGCGACAGGTGGATCTCGGCGACGTGTTCGTCCTGGTCAATGCTGAGTAGCTTTTCTGGGATGGAGGGGACGAGTCCGGCTGGGGGGGGGGACGCCAAGGCGTTTCCCCGCGAGCGCTGAGAATGCGGCGCGCGCAAGTCGGTATCGGAGTCTGTTGAACATTGCTAGCTCCCCGCCCGATCAGGACTTACTCCGGTGACGCAGATCCCGCGGCAGCGCGCTCCAGCACATCGTAAAAGTCCGTGGCCGCCGTCTCCAGCGTGAACTTGTCGCACAGGACCTGGCGGGCATTGTGGCCCAGCTTCTCCGTTAGGGCCGCGTCGTCCGCAAGCCGCGTGGCGGCGTCCGCGAATTCCTCTGCCTGCCCGTTCCGGACATGAAGCCCGCATTCTGCTTCCGTCAGTACCCGAGCGATCTCAGAGCGCGGACCGGATATGCCCAGAATCGCGCGACCGGCGGCCAGAGATGTGTAGAATTTCCCGGGCACGCACAGGCCCTCGATTCCTGGCGCGAGGCTCACCAGCAGCGCGTCGGCGGAGGCGAGAGCGGACGGGAAATCCTCAGCCGGAACGAACGGCATCATCCTCACATTAGCGAGTTGCTCATCGGCAACGCGCTGTTCGAGGGTTTCGCGCTGGGCGCCATCGCCCACCAACACGAACGTGATGTCGGGTCGCTCATCCTTGAGTAGCTTCGCCGCCCTGAGAACGGTCTCAAAGTCCTGGTAATGGCCGATGTTCCCCGAATAGAAGATCAGAAATCCGCTCAGGTCATTCTTCTCTCTGTAGGGCGTAGACTTGGGGAGCATCGGGATCTCGTCCGGGTCCGCCCACATCGGCACGACATCGAGAGCGTCCTCGGAGACCCCGTATTCGCTGGCAACATGCTCGGCCATGCACCGTCCCAGCACGATTACTCCTGCCGCTGACTGAAGCCATTTTGTCTGACACCGGCGGGCGATTCGAGCGGGGCGGCCATCCTGGGAGAGGTGCCCAAGAGCGACCGCTGTGTCGGGGTAGAGGTCATGGATGAGATAGACGTATGGCACGCCCGTCAGGGCGCGAGCGCATCGTCCTGCCAGGGGCGCCGGCGGGGGGTTTGTTCCCACCAAGATCACATCATACCGCCGTCGGGTGCACGCCGATGCCAGCGCGCGACACGAGAACAGCACGCCGGCGGCCACTCGCTGCAGCGTGGACGGGCGATTCGACGGCGGGACCGACAGCCTCGTTACGCGAGCGCCTTCCCACTCCTCAAGCGCCGGCAGTTTCGGCCCTTCGGCGCGGTAGTAGTTGCGACTGGCGATCACGTCGATCTCTGCGTCGTCGTGTTGGCGCTTCATCTCCCGGACCAGCTCGGGCATCTTCGACGGCGTTCCGCCCGGTCCGCCAGGCTCGAAATACTCGGCGACAAGACAGATGCGCATGTAATGGGGCTCCTGAGGCTTTCGTGAGATGGCGTCCGTCAGACCGTTGGATCGTCGGCGTCCGCGGACGCCGACTCCACCGATGCTGCGCGGATCCGAAGAGCAACTTGCAGGAAATATATCATCTTGGCGACGCTATACGCCAAACCGGCGCGACCATCGAGGAACCCCAGCTTCAGGATGTAGCTGTAGGCGAAATAGCAGGGCCCCATGGCGTACGAACCCATCACGCGGTACTTTATCCTCTGTCGGAGCGTCAGCTCGGCCCAGTCGTCGCTGTCCCGAAGCGCCTGATACCGCGCCGCTTCCCATGCGGCGTACTCATCATGCCGCTCAACGTACTGCCCGATGCTCCTCACATCACGATGAATCAGCGAGGCGTTGATTGCGTCCACAGAGCCGTCAACGACCACATGCTCGTGGACTTCCATGTCCAGCTTGCTCCACCCGTCCTCGGCGATATGCTCGTACTCGCCGTGTCCCGACCGCACCAAGGCCAGCTTGCGCATGCGGTCGCCGTGTCGGAGCGGCACGCCGAGGAAGTAGTCGTCGTATGTCAGCCAGTAGCCGTCGCGCGCCTCGGCGCCTAGCCGATCCGCTAACTCGTCGCAGAACGCCTCGGTGACCAGTTCGTCCGCGTCTAGCAGAAGCACCCATTCCGTGTCGATGTCGAGCGTCCTGAGCGCCCAATTGCGTTTCTTTGGGAATTGCCCGTCCCACTCGAAGTCGAGGACTTCGGCCCCATGCTCCCGGGCAATCTCCGGGGTCCGGTCGGCGCTACGGGAGTCAACCACGACCACCCGCGCGAATCGCCCGAGTCTGCTCAGACACGCTCCGATGCCACCCTCCTCGTTCTTCGCGGGGACGATGACCGTGACGGGCAACTGCGTGTCGGGCAGGTCTGGCATGGGGCGGTTCCTCCGAGCATGACCGCAGTGCGACGGTGTGTCCGTCCAGCGCGGAATTGCTCGCGTCTGCACGTTCTCAGGCATGCCGTTTCGCTGGATATAGGTCCCATTCCTCGGGAGGCATGGGACCTAGTCCTCGCTACGCTGTTCAGGGCGTTCTTGCGATCGAGAACTGCTGTGATGTGAGCGCACTTGCTCCAGGTTGCTGCGCTTCATGATCAGGTCAATGATCGAGCGCACTTCCTTCGTCCACCCACGCCACAGCATGGACAGCAGGATGATGTAACCGGCGCTCCCAGTGATCGACCCGATGATCAGGCGGCTCCAGTGGGGAAGCGTCGCGCGGGCGATCAGCACTTCGCGAGTAAGCGCCGCCACGCCACCGGCTCCGAGGGCGGCGATGAATTGCGGGACGAACTTGCGCCACACATCCCACACCCGCATGTCGACCGTCGAGTACGAGTACCAGGCCGCGGGCCACGCCAGCAGGATGGTCACGCTCGCGTACGCCACAGCGACGCCCAGCGCGCCCCATCTCGCCCCGATGAGCACGGCGATCGACTGCAGCGGGACCATCACCAGCCCCCACCGCAATTGCCGGCCTGGGTTGCCGGTAGCCATGAATAGCCAGCCGGTGGAGTTGCCCAGCGGCTGGACGCAGCCCGCCAGCGCCAGGATGCCGAAAATGGGAATTGCGGGAATCCACTTCTCGCCATAGGCTGTCAGGATCAGTTCCTCGCGAAGCGCCGCCATCATGGTCACGGCCGGGAACGTAATGGCCACCACAGCCTGCATCACGCGAGTGTACGCGGCTCGCAGGCGCGGGAGGTCGTTCTGAAGGCGCGACAGGGCGGCCAGCATGACGCTGGCCAGGGGAGCGTTGATGGCTGAGATGGGGTACAGCAACAGCTGATACGCCCGCGAGTAGTACCCCAGCCCCTCGCTCCCGATCGTGCGCCCCAAAACGATCTTATCGAAGTTGCGACCGAGGTGATTGAAGGCGCCGACTCCCACTACATTCGCGCCGAACTTGAGCAGGTCTCCGACGTCCGAGCCACGCCGAAATCGACCGGGCCACCAGGGCAGCGCAATCCAGAATCCTGCCGTCACGAGTACCTGATACCCCAGTGACTGAACGACCAGCGCCCACAGCCCCCATCCAGCGTAGGCCGCTACAATGGCAGCGATGTTGCTCGCGATCCGTCCACCGAATTCTATCACCGAGATGGCGCGGAAGCGCAGATTCCGAGCAAGCAGCGCTCGTGGTTGCACGCTCAAGCCCACCACCGCGAAGTTCAGTGCCAGCACGGGTGCCAAGGTGGTTAACTCAGCGCGCTTGTAGAACCACACCATCGCCGGCGCGAGCGCCACCGTAATGATGGTGAAGAGCACTCCGAGGCCCGCGTTGATCCAGAACAGCATGTTTGATTGGTCGCGCGTGAGGTCCTTGCGTTGGATCGCGGCCGCGCTCAGCCCCAGGGAGGACACTGTGTCCAGCAACCCCGTGACCGTCAGCACCATCGCAATGAGCCCGAAATCCGAGGGGTCGAGCAGGCGCGCCAAGAAGGCCATCGCGATGAGAGAGATGACCTGAACACCCAGCCGGCTCGATATGGTCCAGGCGGTGCTGGATACCGTGGATCCGGCGAGCGATCTGGGTGGAGGCGTCTGGTCATTATCCTTCATAGGTGCACGTGAGGGCTTGGGATTGTCAGGGCCCTCCGGGTGCATTGGATCTGCTCAGTACCCGTGTGGGCGTCTGATATTACTGGCGAGTTGTCTCCCCAGCGCCAGGGAGCCTAGCAAGCGGGTCCACGACCGCGCTACCGATGTCGGACGCGGCCCCCGTGATGAAGCAGTCAGCCGCATCAGGGCGCCTCGGGCGTATCAGTCCCAACGGACCCGCGGCCCGCGTACCGGTGCATCAGATACACCGTATAGCCCAGTGACGCCACCACCTGCACGCCGTAGGCGATTGCATGGCAGGCAGCCAGGCCAACGGCTCCGCGGTCGATCAGGAAGTAGGCGCTGGTCATGAAGGTGCAGGCCCACATGAAACTCATCGCGGCGCCGCCCCACATTCGTCCCATGCTGGCGATGGCTGAGTTCGCCACCCCCACGCCCGTGTAGAAGACGGTTGACAGGCAGATCAACACGAGCACGTAGGCGCCATCACCGAAGCCCTCGCCGTAGAGACTCATGATGCCCCGGGAGGCAAGGGAGATGGGTATGCAGATCGCCGTGACGACGGCCATCACGATGCCTAGGTTGCCCCAGAAGAGCCTCCGGTACCGGCGGACATCTCCGTCTCCATGGAGGTTGGCCAGCATGGGGAGAGCGACGCGTCCCAGGACGCCTGGGACAAAAAGCAACAGCGTGCGCCATTGATAGGCGGCGTAGAAGACGCCCATTTCCGCGTCGCCTCCAGTCCGCCGGAAGAGCGTCGTGTTGCCGAGCCAGACAACCGGAGTCACGAACGATGTGGTGATGAACGCCGGCAGCGCGAATGTGCTGAGCACGCGCCGCTCTTGCCAAGCATCCAGGTATGAGATTCGGATCCCAGCCGCCGCGCACTCTTTCCTCATCAGGTAGTGGCTGATCGACACGCCCACCATGCTGCTCGCCACCATGGCGACAACCGCGCCCTGCAAGCCGAACAGCGAGACCCCAACCACCGTGATGGGCACGTTCAGGCACGCGCGGACGGCGTTGGCGATGGCGAGGGAGCGAAATGCCTCCAGGCCTCCGAGCGCGCCGATCTGCACGCCATTGACCATGTTGAACACGAGTAGCGGCGCCACCAGGCGCAACTCGACCGCGAGCCCCTCGGCTTTCAGGAACGTCTCGTCCACCCACGGGGCCGCCGCCAACAGCGCCAACATGATGGCGACGCTCGAGCCGGCCGTAACCAGCATCGACAGACCCAGGATGCGGCCTGCTCGATCCGGATCGTTGTCTCGCAGCTCTGCTGCGTGGCGGATCGCCGTCAGGCCCAGGCCCAGTCCTCCGAGGATGCTGGTTAGCTCAACCGTACTCCTAATGATCCCGAAGTGGCCGAGGGTGCTGTCGCCGAGAATCCGAGCCGTAACCACCGCAACGGCAAATCCGAAGATCTGGGCGGCAACCGTGCTGGTGGCGCTCCAGAACGCACCCCTGGCCATCCGCCCGCGGATGGAGCCGCCAGGCAGCAGGACCGTTCGGATGTGCTCCGACTTCGATCGAATTAGATCGACGATGCTCATGCTGTCAGACCACTTTTGGGGAATCGATTCACTCGGCATGCGGCCAACGCGTGGATGCCGTGTAATGGCACGCCCAGTATGACATCCACCACAAGGAGCGCAACCGGCCCGATCACCGGTGGAGGCACGCCACGCATCCCCGCTGGGGACAGGTCCGCTACGTCTTCCGTGCGATAAGGAGGGACCCCACGAGGCGCACCGGCTCGATCGCTTTCGTTTCCAGATACTCCCCGGCGGCGCGAGTTACCCCGCATGGTTTGAGAAAGTCGTGCAGGCAGATAACCGCGCCCGGCGTCGAATGGCTCAGCACCGCCTCCAGGTCACTCTTCACCATCTCGTACGAGTGATCGCCGTCGATGAAGGCCATGTCAAGGCAGACCCCTTCTGCCTCGAGTTTGGCTCCGAGACCAGACGAGTCCATCTCCCACACCTCGACGTCTTCGCGGAATCGCGAAATGTTGGCGTCGAAATCCTCTCGTCTCTTCTCGCTCGCGCCTCCCGCGACGCCTGTCTCGAAGGTGTCCACGACTATATGGCGGATGCTCTGGCCTTGTGCTCCGGCCTCCACGTAGAATGTAGACTTCCCTAGGTAGACGCCGATCTCCAGGATCGTGCTCCCGCTCCGCACTCGAGAAGCCATCGTGAGGAGGGCCAGGAGTTCGTCGTCACCCATCAGTCCCTTGATCTTGTGGCCCGCCAGCAGCGAGGGCCTTCTGATGCTTGCGCCAAGGGTCTTCAGCGCTCCCGTCACTCTACGCGCGCCTCGGATCGCCATTCGGTTAGCACCCTCCGGAGCATCTGAGCAGTAATGCGTGTGGGCCGCCGCATGAAAGCCGATCGGTGGTCTCCAGAGCCCGAGTGACACGTACCCCAGTCGGGCCGTCAGACAGGGATTAGGCCCGTATCTGGCCCTGATTCCCCGTATTGGACGGGGGACCCGGATCGTTGGTTGAACGGTCGGCCGTTGGTCGCGCTGATTCGGCAGTTGCGCTCCCGAGACCTGCATGTCTCCGCTGCGGGGCCCGGAAACCGAATGCGTTGCCGCCAGCTGAGCGCGCCTGGCATGCCGCGCCTGGGACGGTTATACTGTGCGGGCGGCGCTGAGTGTCCCAGGCGGGATGCCCGGCCGAGAGACCTCCGGATGGACGGCGGGCAACGAGGGTGGCGGGGGCGAGATGGCGAAGGCGTCACCACGCGATGAACTGATCAAGAGACGGCGTCCTCTTGGTCCGAGCAAATGGGAGGCAGCGATGGTCTCACGTGTATCCGTGCGGGGCATTCTGTGTGGGGTGGCATTGCTATTGGGGAGCGTCTTGGGCGCGCAAGTCAGGAGTGGCACGCCCGGCGATCTGACCGATGGGGCGGAGCCTCAGTACCTGATCCAACCCGGGGACGTCCTGGACATTCGCGTGGATGTTGGCAGGCCGGATTTCCACGCGCCCTTCGATCTCATGGTGGGGCCTGATGGTGCCTTCGCATACCCCGAGGTGGGGGAGGTGCGCGCCCAAGGTCGGACGCGCCATGAGATTGCTGGGGAGATCGCGGACGCTATGAAGCGTCTGTACCGCAACGTTGAGGTCATCGTCAACATCCAGCAGTACCATCCGCGCCAGATTTACGTGCTCGGAGAAGTGGTCAAGCCGGGCCCGGTGCCCGTGGTGGGGGAGGGGCTGCCGATTGCCGAGGCGCTGGCTCGAGTGGGCGGGCGCACCGACAAGGCGAGTGACGCCATCCTCTACCGGGGCGATGAGGAGCCTCGCACACTGGCGATGGCCGGGGATGTCGGGTTGGCCGACGGCGAAATTCTCGAGCCTGGCGACACATTGTTCGTCGGAGAACGACAGCCGCTGATCGTCGTGGGGGAGGTCGCAAGGCCTGGTCCCGTCTCGCTTAGGCGCGATGCGCGCCTCACGCACGCGTTGGCTGCGGCGGGAGGGGTAGGGCCGGACGCCGACTCCCGGAACGCAGCGTTGATCGACTACGAAAACAACATGACGGTCGTTGACCTCGACGCGATCCTCCAGACACCCAATGGCGAGCTGGATCTCCCCATCGCGGGCTATCACACGCTCGTGGTGCCACCCAGACAGGCCATCGCGGTCATCGGGGAGGTCAAGAGCCCAGGCCTTCGCACGGTCGCGCATGGGATGCGACTGACAGATGTCATTTCACAAGCCGGTGGGCTAACCGATAACGCATCGCTTACGATCTCAGCAGTGGATAGCACGGGGCAGACTCTGGACCTGGACCTTGGCGCGGCGCTCAATCAACCCGGAGGCGAGGCCGACGTGCCGGCCCATGATCTCCGCACCGTCGTCGTGCCTGAGGAGCGCCGCGAGATCATCGTGGTGGGCGAGGTCAGTAGCCCGGGCGTCGTGCGCCCCGCGGCGCTGCCCGTGACCCTCACGATGGCCCTCGCGTTGGCTGAGGGCGTCACCGCGGATGCCGAGGTGAGCGCCATACTCGTCTCGCGGCCTGACGGGACGCGGGAGTTCGTCGATGCGACAGCCTTGCTGCGCCCGTCGTTGGCGACGGCGGGAGCGGTCGCGACGGACCCCCTTCTGGAGACCGGGACAGTGATCAGCGTGCCGTTACGGCGGGCGCAGGTGGCCGTGCTTGGCGCAGTGCGGAATCCGGGAACATTTACGTTCGAGGCCGGCGATGCAGTGATCGATGCTGTGGCGTTGGCCGGAGGCTACAAGGAAGCGCGCCTGGCGAGGGTCGGCCTGCTCAGGCGACAGGGCGACAGCGTGGAGGTCTTTGAGGTGAATCTGCGCGCCGGCCTGCGCGGTGGGGGAGAGGCGCTGACCACCCCCCTCCAAGACCGCGACGTCGTGGTGGTGCCCAGAGGGAACAAGATCGACTGGTCAAAGATCGCGACTCTCGTCTTCGGAGTGTCCACGGTCTTGCAGAACTTCGGTAACTAGGTCGCGCCGATCATTTCGACCGTCGTCATGGGTGTCGAGGCACTCGAGGCCAGGGGCATTGGTGTCTTCGCTCCGGTGCGGCGGAATGTGCGATGTAGTGTTGACACCATTGAGTGATCACAAGTAAAATCTACACTGGCATTAAAGATTTCCATTGTGGTCGTGCCTCGATGGCGCGGCGCCCACGCTATGCGTGGTGTTCAGCTATACGACTCCAGCAAGCCCGTGTACCGTACTTGGGCAATCGCAGCATTACATCACAGTAGGAGGCGTGACCCATGCGGTGGATCCCCGCGCTGTCGTTGATCCTCGTAGTGACGTTATGTCCGCAGGCTTTCGCAGATACCACAGTCGTCGTGCCCTTCGACCACTGGGCGTATGATGCCGTCCAGACGCTCGCGGACGAGGGCATCATCATCGGCTACCCGAAGTCGCAGGATTACAAGGGTGACCGCGCGCTGACGCGGTATGAGTTCGCCATGGCGATCTCGCGTCTGATGGATTGGTATGAGGGCAAGCCCGGAGTCGTCGCTGACCTTGCGGGTGAAGATGGCCCCGAGGGTGAGATCGGGCCGGCAGGCCCGATAGGGCCGACCGGTGCGCCCGGTGCCGCCGGCGCGGCTGGCGTTGCCGGTGCCGTTGGCCCGCAGGGCCCGGCGGGTACCGTGACGGAGGAAGAGGTCCGCGGCATCTGCGCCAAGCTTCTGGATGAGTTCAAGTCCGAACTCGCCGACGTGCAGTCGCAGATCGATGACCTTGGCGATCAGACAGACGACCTCGACAATCGCGTGACAGCGCTTGAGGATGCGATGAACCGTCCTCGAGTCACCGGATGGATCGACTACCGGACCGGTCTGGTCGGCGACCTCTGGAGCAACGCTGAGTTCGACGCGCTAACCGCCAAGCTGGGCATCGAAGGTCCCATCACCGATGATCTGTACGGCAAGATCTCCCTCAAGATGATCGACGACGCCTCGCGCGTTGAGATCGCTCGCCATCAAGTCGTCCCCATGGATTCCCTCGGCCTCGGCGAGAACATCTGGCTGGACGAGGCCTTCATCGCCGCGAGCACTGACTGCATCACCGACGCCGACTGGACGCTTGGCCGCCAGTTCGTCAGCCACGGGATGGGCTTGGCCTTCGACAACGATCGCATCGCTCAGAGCGGCGTTCGCTTGCAGTTGCCGGACGTCCTCACCGACGGATTGGATGTTGAGGTATTTACCGGCGATGCGTGGGGCGACCACGGTCGGACTTTCGGCGTTGGCGTCGACCACATCACCTCCTACCGCCTGGCATACACGAAGCCATCCTGGCATATCGGTGGCACGTACCTCTTCGACGGCGCTGGCGACGAGCAAGCCTGGGCCGTCGACGCTTCGGGCGAGATCTGGGGCCGCGACGTTGCGTTTGAGTATGCAAATATGGAGCGCAACTTCGCTCGGATCGACTTCAGCAACTCGGCTGCCTGGCTGGGAAGCATCGAACTCATCGATACCGGCAGCGTGAAGATCACCGGGATCGCCAGTCGCACTGACCGGACGTACGACATCGCTTTCTCGCGCCTGCATCCGTACTACGAGATGATCCAGTATGACCTGGCCGCCTCCCCGGGAGCTGTGCCTTGGGAACGCTGGATGCGCAACACGACGATCTTCAATGGCGCTCGCGCCTTGACTGGGCTCGCCCAACTCGAGATCGGCGACACGCCTGTTGAACTGCGGTACGTCAATCTCGACCCCGTTCACCCGGCCGTGCTGATGGGCACGACCTATGACGAGCTCGTCTCGATCAGCGCGACCCGTGAGGTCGTGGACGGGCTGGACGTAACCTTCAGTTGGGCTCGACAGTTGTCGGACGTGAGTTGGCTGGAAGATCTGGACTTGGTCCAAGCGGCAGCCGTGGTGTCCTTCTAGCCGCCAGTCGCTCTTTGGTCGAGCAAGTCGGTCTCATCGAGTTCCCCATGACTGAGGTGGGGAGCGTGGTTGTGAGGGCCTGACCGTCGCTTGGGTCCATTGCCCAACCGCATTCCAGCGTTTTTCGAAGGAGATACTGACAATGCGCAACGTAGCATTTGTGATGATTGGCTTGATCGTGCTCTTGGTGTGCTCGCTGCTTCCGGGATGCGGCGGGGAAGGTGGCGTCGGCACGGTCGTCACGATCGTAGGCGCGTACACAGGGATCTCGCTCGGGGATGCCACGGGCATCATAAAGTTCTTCGTTAACCCCGGCGGCGTGTTCACTGGCAACATCACCCTCCCACCCGTATGCGTCGGAACGATTGCGATCACCGGCACTGTGGATCCCGTCACCGGCGCCGTGACCTTCAGCGGCTCCGGGTGCGGCATTACCTTCAGTGGTTCGGGCACGCTGACGCAGACCTCGCCAGGCGTCTGGACGGGCTCAGGCACTTGGTCAGGCAGCAACGGCTCGAGCGGGACCTGGGCGGGTACGCGGACCGGCTCAACCGGCTCGATCAGCATATAGTCCACTCAATCTGTTGACGCGTCAGTCACTGCCGAGGAGCCTCGATGTATCTGGGGGGGCTCCTCGGAAGCACGTCGACGGACGATGAGCAGTCGACAGATGCCGTCTGACAGCGATTCAAGATGAATAACGCTCACGCTTGCCTGCCAGCGAATGACGACCCACACCGATCTTCGATGACGCGCAGACGGTGGAACCAGCGCAGCCGCTGATCGCTTCAGGACACAATGGGCTACGTTGCCGAGGTTCTGCGTCCATGCATGAAGAGTATTGCTACAGCTGCGACGCTGTGCTAGACCCGTCCGATGCGGATGTCTGTCCCAAGTGCAGCCGCAAACAGACGCGCGCATGTTTCTGCACGCGACGGATCAGTAAGGGCATCGCTACGTGCCCCCAGTGCGGGACTGATTGGGCGAAGATCGATGCAGTCCACGAGGCGCAACGCGAGGAACACCACGTGGATCAGCGCGCGCAGCGCCGGCGGAGACTGTTGGGCGCAATCGTGGGCTTGGTCATACTGATCGGCGTCCCGGCAGCCTGGTGGATGCTCACGAGCGGCCGGTGAAGGCCGCAGTGCAGTACCTGTTGATGGTCCCCTGACGGATGCGCCCTCCGACGACAGCCAACAGATCGATAATGTTCGTTATGTTAAGTTGAAGGAAGAGCCAAGGGCGATCCATGCCCGAGGCAACGACCGCAGGCTAGCGCAATAAGCAACCTTGAGAGCAAGTCCCCACGCTCGACGCGTCGCAGCTAAAGCAACTCCTACACGGAAGCTCTGCCCTACAGCTGTGAATCCGACCTGTAGGAGCGGGTTCAGCCGCGACCAGTGAATCCCGGATGGGCCCGCCCAATGCCGCAAGTGGCGACAGACCCGGACCGCGGGTCGGCGCAAGGAGCAGCGATCCTGGCTAAGTGGCCAGCTCTCCCCGCCTACCAGAAGAATCGCGAAGGGCAGCGGCTTCGTAGGCCGCTGCCCTTCATCGTTTTGGGAT
>CAZKUN010000005.1:0-94297 GCA_964555935.1 uncultured Armatimonadia bacterium
GCCGATCGGCAGTGGCTCGCGAGAGCGGCGGAACGCGCTGTTCGAGACGCGGGAGCGGGCGCGACGCCGGGTGAACTGGTGCAGATCGCCGAGTCATTGGCGCCGGGAGTGCAGGGCATCATCGGTGACGACGACCTGTCCGCCATGGAACCGAACGAGCAGGTGGCCCGGGTTGCCACTGCCGCGCGCGAGGCCGTGGAGCAGGCGGCTGAGCCGACGCGGGACGCGCTGGCGGATGCCGTAGGCCGGCTTCCACTGGCGGATGAGACCGATCCGGACCGCGCCGGAATCCCGGAATCGACGGAGACATGCCTGCAGGCAGCTGAACTGCTGGCCGAAGCTCGGGTCGCGATGCTGACGGATGCGCGCAAGTGCTTCGAGCGGGCCACGATTCCCGATCCGGAGAAGGACTCGCTCGTCGCCGGGTGCTCCGAGCGGATCGAGGCGGCGGAGGCGGCTGGTGGCCTGGCCGATCGGCTTTGCAGAGATGCCAGCGAGCGGACGGTGGCGCGCATTCTCGTCGATCGCGCCGGGGTGCTCTACGCAGACGAGTTGACCTGGCACGATCGCGCCTTTGAGTCGCGGCTGGCGGACGTGTTGCGCCTGCATGCCAACCCAGAGAAGCCCATGGATGAGTGGGACCTCAACGCGGTCCGGCGCGACGCTGAGACGACGATCCCCGGCATGGCTCAGGCGCTGACGGACGAGTTCCTTGAGACCGCCGACCCAATCGAGTTCGCCGAGACCGTGCGCCAGATCGGCGCGGAGTTGCTCACGAGGCGCGACCAAAGTCAAGCGACTCAACGGCTTGAGACGCTCAACGAGCGCGTGATGACCGCCACGCGAGCCGCGGCGCCATCAGACGTGGCGCCACACCGCTGGAGTCTCGATGTCTTCTTCATCAAGGCCGGCGAGGCGGAAGGCGAGATGCGCGCGCTGCTCGCGGAGGAGGCGGTGAGGCGCGTCCGCAACTCGCGCCTGCCGTCTGAGCTGAAGAACCCGGCCGGGAGCCGCTACCAAGACCGCGCGCTGGCCGTCCGAGGGTCGTGGGGCTTGCGTCGCGCGTTCGCGCTCGAGGCGCTCAGGCAGATCCCAGAGAACGCGCTGACCCAGCGGCTCCAGGAGCGAGCGCTAACGCTATACGAAGCCCGGGAGGGCATCCTCGGCGCCAGCGCGATGAGACAACTCGAGCGCGGGGCGATGCTGAGGTCGATCGAGGCAAGCTGGCCGCAGCACCTGCGCGACATGGATCACCTCAACGAGGCCATCCGGCTTCGGGCATACGGGCAGAAGGACCCGCTTGTGGAGTACCAGCGCGAGTCGTATGGCTACTTCCAGCGGTTGCTCGATAAGATCGCGCAGGACGTGACCAAGCTCGTGTATGGATCGGATTTCGTCGCGCGACCGGCACGCAGACGGGCCCGTCCCGCGGCGCCCGCACGGTCCGGCAAGAAGCAGAAGCAACAGTCGAAGAGGAAGCCGGGGAAGGGCAAGTCGAAGGACCAACAGCGTCCCGACCAGCTGCCCCGTCCCGACAAACGGTGCTGGTGCGGTGGCGGCAAGAAGTACAAGAACTGCCACATGGCGGAAGACCAAGCCGCCGTCGGCTAGTAGAGGGCGTGGATCACCATGAGCACATCCGATGCCGTCGATATGGCTCAGACGCATTACCGAGTGCTGGGGCTGGACGAGAACGCGACCATCGTCCGCCGCCAGATCGAGGAGTCGTATGAGAAGCGCGCAACGCAGGTCCTGCAGCGGCTAGAGAAGATCGATACCGACTCAGATGAGGCCGCTGAGCAACGCGCCCGGCTGGCCCAGCTCAACGCGGCCAGGGGCGTGTTGGTCCCCCGGAAGGCCCGCGAGGCATACAAGGGGCAACTTGGCAAGCTGCGCGAGGCAGAGCGGGCGCTGAAGACCGAGGAGGGCAAGGCCGGCGGCAAGGGCGGCGACGACGGCTCGGCCGTCATGATCCTGCACCTGCGCCAGCAGCTCGAGCGCGCCCGCGCCGACATACTCAAGCTTCACGCCGAGCAACACCACCGCCACGCGTACGATCACGACCCCGGCGCCCGCCCAGACGTGGATGAATCAGCTCCCGAGGAGATCGAGGGCCAGGTCCGCCGTCGCACTCGGCGGGTCGGCGAGAAGGCCGCCGCGCTCAGAACCATGGCCATGGCGCGCCCTGTGAAACGGGCAGACTAACGGACCGCCGGAGCACCCGACAGGAACCGAGAGACCCGATATATGGATACCCCAAGCGTCGACCTACGCACCATCGTAGCCGGTCTGATTCTCATGGGCGACTACCAGGAACTCATGAATGTCTATCAGTCGGCGAATCTCGCGATGCCGCCGGAGATGCTGACGGTTCTCTACGGCGAGAGCGCCTTCGAGAGCGACGACCGCGAGGCTCTGGTGGAGATCCGCGACGCGATCCACGAGGACTTGCTGCCTGACCTGACCGCGCGAATGACCGTGCCTGTCGAGATGGTCGAGTTACTGGTCCGGTGCGCGTTTGAGCGGGGCAACGAGACGCTCGCGCTGCGAGCCATGCGCGAGGCGGGCACGCTCGATTCGACCTACAAGCGGCTGAGCGAATTCGCCTTGCAGAGCCTGAAGAACGGAGATCTCGCGCAGGGCGCGTATGAGCTTCGGATAGCGGGGCGGATTGGCTGGGCCCGCGCGAGTGACCAGGACCGGCTGGACTTCGCGGTGGCGCTGGGCATCGACCCCGCGGAGCTGGCTTACACCCTCGGCGGCGAGAGCAATCGCGGACGGATCAGCGGCGGCCGCGCGCTGCCGGACTTCCCGGCGCTGCAAACGGTCGGCCCGCTGCTTCACGCCCGATGCAAGAACGACACTTGCATCGCATCGCTGGCGATCGACGACGCCGCGCCTCGCGCGATGCGTTTGCTGCTGCACGATCCGGAACTGACCGAACAGGCGATCGCAGCGGTCGAAGGCGATGCGGCGCAACTTCTGGTGGCCTTGGCGGCCGAGTCTGACCCCGAACTCGGGGCATACGCCGATGCCTACGCGCAGGCCGACGCGCGCTTCCGCGAGATTGAGGACATCACTCGCGGCGAGAACGTGCGGGACGAATCGCGACCTGATGCGGAGCCCGAGGGGCCCCGGCCGGAGTTGACCGACGAGGAGCGCGAGGAAGCGATCACGAGTGGGCTGGAGGACGTGCAGACGCTGCTGCTTGGGCATCGTGAGGGCGGCGGCTGGCGAAACTGCATGGGCCAACTCGCCGTGAGGCACCCGCTAAGCCTATTCACGGTTTGCGTCAGAGGCGCCCCCGGTATGGGGCACTACGTGGTGCCGGTGGGAGAGAACGGCACGGCGTTTCTGAAGGCAGTCTGCGGAGAGTAAAAATAGGGACAGCAACCCATTTTCACGAAATATTTCATTAATGCAGTCTAAAAAGTGAAAATAGGTTGCTGTCCCTATTTTTAGAAGAACTGGCCGCTGCGGGTGGTCAGGCGCTGGCCGCTGCCGCCGAGGCCGTACTCCCAATCGCCGAACGGCAGTGCCTTCAGACCGAAGTTCAGCCGGACCTCTTGCTGGCTGAGGCTGTACGCCAGCGAGCCGAGCCAGCAGTGCAGGTCGCGCGTGACGCGGGCCTCGAGGAAGTCGAGTTGCTGGAGCGAGCCGTTGTAGCCGATCAGCGATTCGAACCGCCATCGCGGGTTGACGATCCAGTCCGAGTCGACGACGACCGTCCTCAGCTCCGACTCCTCGATGTCGTACGACGTCGAGACTCCCAGGTCGAGATGCCGCTGTCGGACGAACTGCCACCGCCCCTCGAGCGGGCGGAAACGGCCGCGTTCGATGTCGTACGATGACTGCAATTCGAACCGGTTATGCCGGTTCGGCGTGTACTCGCTGCGAAACGTCAGGTCGCGCCACTCGCTACGCTGAAGGTCGTAGCCGGACCGCAACTCGATGCGCGACTTGTTCGCAACGTAGCGGGAGACCTCGATCTGCACGTCGTGGCGCCTGCGGGCGAAGTCAACGCGGAGCGGGCTGAAACCGTTCGGGCGCTCCCAATCATAGCGGAGCCTCGAGTACCACGGGCCGCCCCAATGCGATTGTAGGTTCGCGGACGTGCGGGCGTCATACTGGGCAGATCCCTCGGAATAGAAGCTCTGGCGGAATGAGACGCCCGTTTTCAGTTCGTGCCCCTCACCCAACTCCGAGCGCATCCCGTAGAGGTCCGTCGTCAGGCTGGCGCGGCTGATCGTCGTGTCTTCGGGCTGTTGTTTGAAGGTGCCGAGCTCAAGACGCGTGGTGATCGGCGTCCCCCAATTGAGCAAACCCATGCGGCTCGTGTCGCTGGAGAATGAGAGCGCCGGCAGTTCATCAAGAGCGAAGTACTGGTTGTCACGCGTGAAGCGGGCGCCGTCGACGTCGATGCGCTGCTTGTAGGACATATCCCAGTCGAACGCGGCCTGCTGCCGCCTCATGTCCAGGGATAGCTGGAGTTCCTCATCCGCCGCCTCGCCGCCGCCGAAATCGTTGCTCCGGTAGACGCTGCGCACGGTCCAGTCGAGATCAGCCGGGCCGCGCTGGCGGTGCATGAAGTTGTTGGTGAAGCGGTTCGAACTCGAGCCGCCGCCCGACGTGGCGGACCGCTGGAATCCCAGCGTGCTATTCGCCGTCTGCGTGTCGTTTCGGATGGTGAAGTCGGTCGAGTGAGTCGTCCGCGTCGTCAGCCCGTACCCGCTATTGCTCTGCAGGCTCGCGTTCAGGCTGGTGCTTAGGCTGTCGCTGTATTGGAAGCGGTGGCGGACGCGGGTTGAATACGCGCTCTGACTGGGTTCGATGAACACGTCGACCTCGCCGGCCGACTGGCCGTTGTCGAACCAGTGCTCAACCCCCGTGCCGATGCCTCGTTTGCTCGTGAGGTGCAGGCGCACGATCCCGTCCGACGAGCGTCCGCCGTTGTAGGGGTAGCCCAGCTTCAGGTAGACGCCCTCGACTTGGCTCTGGCCGAGTTCGACCATCAGACGCGACCGGCTATCGTTGAAGGGGATTCGCAGCGTCCCCGGATAGCGGAGGATCCGGTGATCCAGCCCGTAGAGCGTCGGCTCCTTGAGCTTGATAAAGCGGCCGAGGCGGATGCGGCAGCGCTCGGTGGTAAGATTGTAGTGAGGTTGGCGCTCGTGGTCGTGAAGTTCTGGGTCCACGAGATCGCACGATGTCACTTCGGCATTGCGGACCTCGATCGTGCCGACCTCGGGGATCGACGTAATCGTGTCGCCCTTAATGTAGATCGGCTCCGCCACTCGGCCCTCGAGGAACTCCGGGTCGAGTCGGGTCTCGCCGTCCCAGAGCGTCCACTCCTGGGTTTCGAGGTTGACCCTGAGATCCGAGCCAGTGGTGATCCAGCCGGGCGATTCCACCACGACGTTGTCGTGGAACTGCGCCCAGATGCCATCGGGATCCAACTCGGCCTCGTCGGCTGTCAGGACCATATCCTGGTAGCGGATCTTGACGTTGCCGCGCAGGTAGACGGACCCCTGTTCGTAGAGGAACGTGTCGGCGTGGTCGATCGACAACTGGTCCTCGCCCAACTCATCGCTGTCTTCGCCACCAGGCGGGGAATCGGTTGGGAAATCGGTCGGCTCGTCGTCGGCATCGGCGGCAACCGACGGCGGCGGCGTAAGGTCGACCTCGGTGGCAGTATCCGGCGGAGGGGTGCCTTCGGTGGGGGGAGCGGGTGGCGTGACAGGCTCTTGCGCCGGGCACGTGGCCGCGCCCGTCAGCAGAAGCAACACGACAACTGTCAGCGCCATCTTCCGAACGATCAAGAGCGCCCCCGGGAGCGAATCAGACTGCTCTCGGTGGCCCGTCGAAGCGTGATGTAGATCTGTTAGTAACGGCGCCACAAGAGCACGGCGCCAATTGCCGCGGTCAGCCCGGTTGGTAGCCAGGCAGCCAGCACCGCGGGCATGGCACCGTTGAGGCCGGCATCGCGGGCCCACAACATGCCGACGTAGTACGCAAACGCAAACAGAATGGCCGCCAGCACCCCGCCGATGCTCGCGCCGCCTCGGAACACCAACGTCATCGGCGCGCCGAGCAGCGAGAATGCCAGGCATGCAAGAGCCATGCTGAGTCTGTGATGTAACTGAAACACCAGCGGCGCGGTCGCCTGCGCCGACTGGTCGCCCTGCGCGTCGAGTTGCTTGGCGATCTCGACGATACTCAGATTCTCCTGCCGACGGAGTTCGCCCGCGAACTCTTTGATCGTCTCAGGCAGGTTGACGACCATTCTCGGCGCCTCGCCAATGTCGTTGATGCCATGCAGCATCGGCTGGTCGAGAATGAGCTGGTCGTCCTTCAGCGTCGCGATGTCGGCCTCGACAAGCGTTACCGAGGCGCGCGCGTCGCCCTTCGGGTCGACGAAGAAGAGCTTCAGATCGTGGATCGTGCCCTCGCGGTCATCGACCTCGCCAGGCAGGGCGTATAACTCCGGCGTCAGCCCGATGAACTTGCCGGGCTGCAGCGCCAAGGTCTTGCGCGCCATCGCGACGTCGAGCTTGATGGCCTCAGCGCGCCGATCCGCGTATGGCTGGATGTACTCGGCGATTCCCAGGCTCAGGCCCGATGCGAGGAAACCCACCGCCCAGACCGGTCGCAGTATCCGCCACCAACTGAGGCCGGCCGCGCGCATGGCGGTCAGCTCGTTGTCACGGGCCATCCGGTGGGCGGCCAGCGCGGACGCGAGCAGCATCGAGACCGGCAGCGCGAGCGCCAACGCGTTCGGGAGCTGGTACCAGAGGAACTGGAACACGGCCCAGAGCGGCACGCCTCGTTCGACCACGGTCCGGATGATGCCGAACAGGAAGTGTCCGACCAACAGCACCACGAAAGCGCCCGCTGCGACAATCAGCGGGCCGACCACCTCAGCGCCTACCAGTCGGTCAATGCGTTTCATGGCCTGCTGATGTTGGACCCATTCAGAGGGACTTCGGTTCCCGCGACTGACGAAACGCTGCCCGCCCCCCAGCAACGATCGATGCTGCGACGATCACCTTGACGATGTCTCCCGGGATGAACGGGACGACGCCCTTCATCACGCCGATGGAGAGACTTCCCGTGGCTCCGGCAAGCCAGGCGCCCCCGAGGACGTAGATCACTGCGGAGCCGATCGCCTTCGCCCCCAGCACGCGCCAGAAGGATCGCGACTCCCCTACGATTGCCCCGATAATGTAAGCGGCCGCGGCAAACCCGATAATATACCCCGCGGTCATCCCGAGCGGCCCGGCGGTCGTGCCTGGTACCGTCAAGGCGAGCAACCAGTAGAGCCCCTGGCTGGCGGGCCCAAGCTTGCGGCCCATCAGAGCGCCGGCGAGCAAGACGAAGAATGTCTGCCCCGTGACCGGAACGGGCGAGAACGGCAGCAATATGCGAATCTGCGCGCCCGCGGCCGTGCAGAGAGCGAAGAACGCCACGCCCCCCGCGAGCACGAACGTCTGCAGCGCGGGATTGGCTTCGATGCGCGCGGTTAGCTGTCTCAACAACCCATCTCCCGTTGCGCGAATTTCAGGACCTCGCATCTTCCCCACCACGAGGACGTGTCCCTCTCCTCAGAGTAACACACCACGCGCCAGGAGGCCAGAGCGGGTTCTAGGCCGAAACTCCGGGCGACTTTCTCGCCTCGGAGGGCAAACATGTTCGGTCTCGAGATCATCGACCTGCTCGTCGTGATCGGTTACCTCGTTGGCATTACCGCTGTGGGGTACCTCAGCAAGGCCGCCATTCACAACGAGGAAGACTTCCTGCTGGCCGGTCGGAAGCTCGGCATCCCGCTGATGGTCATGCACTCCTTCGGCACGGGCACGCACACCGACCAAGCCGCCGGCGTCGTGGCCAAGAGCTACCAGCACGGCATATCGGGGATCTGGGCCCAGTGGAATTGGATGCTGTGCACGCCGTTCTACTGGATCCTGGCGCCGCTGCTTCGCCGGACGCGCTGCCTGACGGTCGCGGATGTCTACGAGGAGATGTTTGGCAAGAGCGTCAGCATTCTCGTCGTCGTTGTCAGCTCGCTCGGAACCGCTCTCGCGATGGGCGTCATGTTGCTCGGGACCTCCCGGACCATCCAGGGGTTGCTGGGCATCCCGCCCGAGGTCGATATCCTCAACCTCTTCGGCTACCAACTCCACGACGCTTCGTTCTATGTATGCCTGGTGGTCATCACCGCCCTATTCATGCTGTATGGGACCGCCGGAGGGATCGTCGGCGCCGTGCGCACCGACTTCATCCAGGGGATCTGCATTATCATCCTCTCGGGGCTCGCGCTCCCCTTCGCGTTCAGCGCGGTCGGTGGGATGGACGGATTGCGGACCGGGGTCGCTGAGCAGGGCAAGAGCATGGCGCTCATCGGCGATGAGTTCAGCCCGCTGATGATCTTCGCGCTGCTCTTGACGGCGCTGTTCAGCATCGTCAGCCAGTCGCACATCATGTCCGTCACCTCCTCGGGCAAGACCGAGTGGGAAGGCCGGGTGGGGATGACGTACGGCAACTTCCTCAAGCGCTTCTGCACCGTCGGCTGGTGCCTGCTTGGGGTGTGTTGGATCGTCAAGAACCCGACGATTCAGAACCCGGACATGGTCTTTGGCGAGGCCATCGGCAACTTGCTCCCGATTGGCTTCCGAGGGCTGATGATGGCGAGCATTATGGCCGCCGCGATGTCGTCGTGTGACTCGATGATGATCGCCGTCGCCGGGCTGTTCACCGAGAACGTCTACAAGAAGCACGTCAAACCGGGACAGGACGAGAAACACTACGTCAACGTCAGCCGAGTGGTGGGGATCGTCGTGGTGGTCATTTCGATCGGATTCGCGATGGTAACGCCTGACATCTACTCCGGGCTGAAGACGTTCTGGAAGATCACCGCGACGATTGGCATCGCGTGGTGGTTGGGGATGTTCTGGCGGCGTGCGAACTCCGCCGGGGCTTGGGCGAGTTTCCTGGCGTCGGCGGGCATTCTGACATACATGAACTACGCGGAGGGTCTAGGGCTGCCGGGAGCAGACCTGATTGGCACGCTCAACGACGCTCATAAGCTGGCGATCTTCCTGCCGGTCGGCGTCGTCGCGGGGATACTCGTCAGCCTGCTGACCAAGCCGCCGAGCAAGCTGAAGCGCGACAGATTCTTCATCAAGCTGCACACTCACATCGTCGACGACCATCTTCTCCCGGAGCGACTCGGAGAGGTGGAGGACGAGCCGGAGACCTTGGCCGAGGCCCAGGTGTCGCCGACGAAGACGCCGGCGCCCGACGCGGAACTCGCGGAGACCGATCCTGAGCCAGGCGAGCCGGGCACTCTAGAGGCGGCTTTCCCGCCGAGCAAGTGGCTCATCAACCGCTGTGGAATCCTGCTGCCCGTGCCGACGCGTCAGACGTGGGGCGGCTTCTTGGTGGCGTGCGGGGTGATGGTTGCCATCGTCGCGGGCACGTGGGCACTGCTGAAGGTCTAGGGCACGAACTTGCGGAGTCTCAGCGCGTTGCCGATCACGCAGATGTCGCTGAGGGCCATCGCCGCCGCGCAGATCATCGGCGCGACCGTTCCGAGGACTCCGAGCGCGGCGATAGGAACTCCGAGGATGTTGTAGATAAACGCCCAGAAGAGATTCTGCTTGATGGTCTTCATCGTCTCGCCGCTGAGGCGAATGGCCCGCACGACCGACGAGAGATCGCCGCGCGTCAAGATGAGATCGCCCGCCTCGGCCGCAACATCCGCGCCGGTGCCAATGGCAATGCCAACATCTGCTTGGGCGAGCGCGGGCGCGTCGTTCACGCCGTCGCCGACCATCGCGACGCGCTTCCCGGTCTTCTGAGCCTCCTCGACGAGACGGAGCTTGTCCTCGGGCAGCACGTTCGCCTCGACGCGGTCGATCCCGACCTCACTGGCGATAGCCCGCGCGGGACTCTCGGCGTCGCCGGTGATCATCACAACCTCAATGCCGCGGGCCCTCAGTTGGGCGATGGCCTCGGCGGACGACTCCTTCGGCCGATCCGCAAGCGCGATCAGGCCAAGGGCCTTGCCCCCAAACGCGACGGCGACGACCGTCCTGCCATTGGACTCCAGCTCTTCGCGGGCGCCGCCAAACGCGGACGAGTCGACCTCGCCCGATTCCATCAGCCGAGCGCTGCCCACCAGCGCCCGGGCGCCGTCGAGAGTCGCCTCGGCGCCCCGCCCCCGCACGGCGCGGAAGTCCGACACCGACATTGACTCAACCTCGCGGTCGGCCGCTTCCCGCACGATGGCGCGCGCGAGGGGATGCTCCGATCCCGTCTCGACCGATGCCGCGACGCGCAGCAGGTGGGTCTCATCCACTCCCTCGGCGGGCACGATGTCGGTCACCGCGGGCTTGCCCATGGTGATGGTGCCCGTCTTGTCGAGCATGATGAGGTCGATGCCCTGAGCCGCCTCAAGCGCCGCCGCGTGGCGGACGAGGATTCCATTCCTGGCCCCGACACCCGTGCCAACCGCAACGGCCGCCGGAGTCGCGATCCCCAGCGCGCATGGGCACGCGACAACGAGCACGGAGATCGTTGCGACGATGGCGCGGGGAAAGTGCTCCATGCCGCCGATGAGCATCCAGAGGATGAACGTGAGGGCGGCGAAACTGATGACGGCCGGGACAAAGACTGCGGAGACCTTGTCGGCGATGCGTTGGATGGGCGGCTTGGACGCCTGGGCTTGCTTCACGAGTTCGACGATCCGGCTGAGGGCCGTCTCCTCCCCCACCTTGGTCGCCTCGATGCGCAGCACGCCGTTCTCGTTGATGGTTCCGCCGATGGCGTCATCGCCCACGGTCTTGCTGACAGGCATTGATTCGCCCGTCACCATGGCCTCGTTCACGGCTGAGTTGCCGTCGACGACCGTGCCGTCGGTGGGGATCTTCTCGCCGGGGCGGACGACCATTACGTCGCCGACCTGTAGCTCGACCGCCGGGATCCGGACTTCCTCGCCATCTCGAAGCACGGCGGCGTCTTTCGCCGCGAGTTCGGCGAGGGCCCGGAGCGCCTGCGACGTTCGGCGCGTCGCCCGCGCTTCGAGGTACTCGCCGATGGTGATGATCGTGAGGAGCGACGCCGCCGCGTCGAAGTACGTGTGGGCGTGGGCGTCGATGAACAGCATGGTGACGCTGTAGACATACGCCACCGTCGCGCCCATCGCGATCAGCACGTCCATGTTCGTCGTGCCGTGGCGAATCGCGTTGAACGCGCTGCGATAGAAGCTGCTGCCGAGCAGCAACTGGACGCACGTTGCGAGAACGAACAAGACCCAGTTCTTGGCCGGGAAGGCCTCGTGGCTGATGCCGAAAGCGACGATGAGGACCGGTGCTGTCAGGGCGACGCCGAGGCTAATCCGGATGAGATCCCTGCGATTGGACGCGGCCTCTTCGGCGGCCTCGCGCTCCAGGCGGTCGTGAGTCGATTCATCCGCGGACGCCGTCTTGGCGGCATACCCAACCGAGGTCACCGCCTCGGCGATCGCCTCCGGATCGATTACGTCGTCCTCGTATGTGATCGTCGCCGTGCCCGTCGCGAGGTTCACGGCCGCGTCGATCACGCCGTTCACTCGCCCAAGCGCGCGCTCGACGTTCCCAACGCAACCCGCGCAGGTCATTCCCTGGATGTCGATTGAGACTCTCTGCTCGGCCATGCCGGTTCACCAATCCCATGATACCATGAAGGGCGCGACAGATCATCGCGCCCTTCAGTACCAACGCCTGGACCATCCGACCGTGCGTCCAGATCAGAAAGTCACGACCATTGCGCGAGGCGGACAGACCTTCACGCAGATCCCGCAACCGATGCACTTATCCTGGTCGAAGCCGATGTGCTGGTTCTCGGGGTTCCGCGCCAGGGCCTGGACGGGGCAACTCGTCACGCACGCCCCGCACTGGGTGCAGCGATCGTCCTTGCGCGTGACGTCCTCGCTGAGGGGCTCGACGGTAACTCCGAGTTCCTCGACCCACGCGA
Source organism: uncultured Armatimonadia bacterium (assembly GCA_964555935.1). GTDB lineage: Bacteria > Armatimonadota > Zipacnadia > Zipacnadales > VGFC01 > CAZKUN01. The sequence continues at coordinate 12,013 of CAZKUN010000005.1, forward strand.
TGCCGGCCTTGAACTTGTCGGTATCGCCCGTCAGCTCCAGGGCGACGAACCCCTTCTCGTCCGGGGTCACCTCGGCGCGCAGAATGTTGAACTCGAGATCATAGGTCCTGACCAAGTCGTTGACGACCGGACGGTTCAATTGGTGCAACGGGAAGTGCAAGACGACTTTGTGAGACGCCATTCTATTTGCCTCCCCCGTTGGTGACCGGCCGCTCGGGCAGGTCGGTGAAGGCGTAGCCACTGTCGGCGCTCGGGAGGGGCATGACGGGCTCGCCCAAGAAGAAGTTGCCCGTCGCGATCCAGTCCTTCAGCTCCGTGGCGATCTCGACCGCCCTCGGGTAGCTGGAGAGCGATGCTGTCGGGACTTCCTTGCCCTGGATGTTGACCTTGCCGGTGCGCAACTCGGCGTACGTTACGCTGCCGAGGGCGGGGACGTCCTTGTCGAAGTAGGGATAGCCGCGGCTGTAGTCGGTAACCGGCGCGGTGATCTCGGAGTCCTTGACGGCCGTGTACTGGGCGATCTCCGCGTTCAGCAGCGGGATCGGGACCCCCAGGCCTACCTGCATCGATGAACCGTACCCGCGGAACGAGACACCGCGCAGCCACTTGTCCTTCATCTGCTTGAGGTCGCCGCTGACCGTCAGCGTCCCCGCGCCGCCTTTGACGACGCCGTTCTCATGACGCGGAACACCCGGGTTGTGCTGCGTGCCCCACCACGTGACATAGCCCTCGCCGCCGCCGAGGAAGATCCGCGTGCCGAGGCCGATGGTCTTGTAGTGCGGGTCGCACAGCAGCGGACTGAGCTGACCGGCGCTGCAGAAGTTGGCGCTGCCGACATCGGGCTTCAGCACGCCCATGTAGGTGTAGATCTCGCGCTCTTTGCTGAGGTTCACCGCGCAGTTGTAGTTCTGGTACGCGTTGCGCGGGTTGTGCAGAATCGCCTCGTTGAGCGTCTCGATGTTGATCCAGTTATCGATGCCCTTGCTCGGGTAGCAGTCGGTTCCGTACGCCGTCGCCTTCAGACGCACGTCCTTGCCGGCCACGAGGTCCTCGATCACGTGTCCGCCGCCGTAGGCGAAGTCGCCGGGGAACGTGCTGTTGAGCGGGTCGGTGTCTGGGACTTCCGTGCATCCGATGTACAGATCGACCGCCGCCAGGCCTGCGTAGGCGTTGACGCCGTTGAGCCAGGCCTTCTGCACCTTGATGCGCGGGTTGGCGTGTCCGAAGTTCAGGAACGCGCCCGACGAGCACATCGGACCGAAGGTCCCCGTCGTGACGACGTCAACCTTCTCGGCTGCCTTCTCTGCCCCGTCCTCATCGACGATGTCGATGATCTCTTCGGCGGTGACTACGACGACGTCGCCGCTCGCGATTTTCGCGTTGATCTCTGCAATGGTCTTGGCCATGGGTTGCACTCCATATCGATCGGTTTGGCCCCGCATGAATGCCGTCGGGCCTCAAGGTTTGGAGTCAAACCCAGGCATGCCCCATACTGTCAATGGAACCACCCCCTGATCCCGGCGCGTCGCCGGTCTGAACGAAATCGTAGATTGACCTGAAAACGAAAAAACTCCCGCCCCTGTAGAGGGACGAGAGCGTGTCTCGCGTTACCACCCGCATTCGCCGACGCCTCGCGGCGCCAGCCTTGGAGGATTCCGGACCACAGCGTCGCCTGTCCGATACCCCGGCTCTATAACGGGAGCCATCTGACCCTTTGGGTAACCCGGCCGAGCCTACTGAGAGTTCAGCTCGGCAGTTCAGGAGCCATGTTCAGCGCGCTTTTTGGGCACCGGTTCTCAGCTACCCCGGTTCTCTGTAGCCCTACTCCGCCACGCCTACTCTTTCCTTCACAACCATTGCGCTATGTGGGCCCCAAAAAGGGGCTCTTATGGGCCGGAGCATACCAGCCGGCGCTGGGCGTGTCAACCGTCCGGGCGAGATTCTTGACGTCAATGGTCCAGATACTGAAAGCCGCGCGCGGGCAGGGGCAATGGCCCGTGGGGGCGAAGAGCGTGACGCGCCTATAAGAGTGCCATCAGAGTGAGGGAGCGTCCCCCGTGCCCAAGCGATCCAAAGCCCCTGACAAGGTCACGATCAAGATTCCGAAGCCGCTGTACGAGAAGATCGGCACCGTCATCGAGGGTGCGGGATACAACTCCGTGACCGATTTCGTCGTCTACGTTTTGCGGGACATCGTCTCAACCCACCGAGGCGCGGAGGGCCAGCCGCACTCGGAAGATGAGCTGGAGGTCGTCAAGGATCGGTTGAGGAGTCTTGGGTATATTGACTGAGGCAAACGAGAGGGGCGTGATGAATTGCGCCCCTGCGACGACCTGTGATTGGCAGGATCATTGCGATGGTCGGGATACCGTTGCCGGCAATCCATGCAGAACGAGGTGTCAGACATGAGGAAATGGGCATGCATCTGGGTAGCCACTACGCTTGCTTTGACCGCGGCGTCCGGCGCGATCGGGCAGTTCATGCCCGGGTCGAACGCGGGGAACACGCTGACCATCATGGTGACCGGCACGGCGACTGCGCCTGCCGACTGGGTGGACGTGAACCTGGGCGTCAAGAGCGAAGGCGTCAACCTTCAGGAGGCGTTCGCTAAGGCCACGATGGTCTGCGAGGACACGATCACCGAGCTGATGGCGCTGGGGATCGCTGAGGAGAACTTCCGCATCGGGGCGCCATCGCTCGCCGCGGCTGACCTCACGCAGATAATGGTCGGGGCGGCCGGTGGCGCCCCCGCCGAGCCCATGCCGAGCGTCGCGCGGAGCCTGACGGTTCGGTTCACCATCGCCGACCGCGAGACGCTGTGGGAGGATGTGTTCCGGATCGTTGATGTAGCCACGGGCGAGGGGGCTACCCCCGGCGGCGCGGGCGGCAACCCGTACATGCCGCAGATGATGGCCTCCGGCGAACTCCTCACCTTCGGCGTTGACGACACGGAGGCGCTGCGGACCCAGGCCGTAGCCAACGGCCTGCAGGAAGCCAAGAAGCAGGCCGATCTGGCGGCCGCGAGCACCGGGAAGAGCGTCAAGGGCCTGTCCGCCGTGGGCGTGATGGAATACGACGCGAACCCGATGATGGCCGCGGTGACGATAGCCACCGCCAAGCCGGCGACTGGGCAAACCAACAGCCAGATCAGCCTGTCCGTCACCTACGAGCTGGAATAGCTCAGCCACCCGTGGAGCAGACAGAAGGGGCGCAGTGAATTGCGCCCCTACCACGGCTCGATCTCCACGTTGACTGCTTATCGACGGACGCGTCCGGAAGCCGCTCCACCGACCAACGCTACGATCTCGTCGCGCGTCGTGAAGCTGAAGTCGCCCTTGATCGAATGCTTCAGGCAGCTCGCCGCGACGGCGAAACGGATCGCCATGTCCGGCTCGTTGTACTCGTCGCCCGTCAGCGCATGGATCAGCCCGGCGCCGAAGGAATCGCCGCCGCCAACGCGGTCGACAATGCTGCGGATCTCATACGGCACGTAGTTGCCGTCGGCGTCCAGCGGAGCGAAATGGGCGGCGTCGCTCGCGACGTCGTGCAGCATCCCGCCCCAGTTATTGTGGCTCGCGGAGATGCTTTCGCGGAGCGTGATCGCCACGTTCCTCACGTTGGGGAACTGACTGACGATCTCCTTCGCGACCGCGATGTAGCCCTCGGCGTTGATCTCTCCCGCCTCAACCTCGGTGCCCTCAGCCGCGATGCCCAGCACGTCGGACGCGTCTTCCTCATTGCCAATCACGACATCGATGAACGGGATGACCTGACGCATCGATTCCTGCGCCAGCTCTTTGTTGCTCATCCCCGGCTTCCACTTCCACAGCTTCTTGCGGAAGTTCAGGTCACACGATGTCGAGGCGCCCTTCTCCTTTGCCAGCTTCACCAGCGCCAGCGTGGAGAGGAACGCGTTCTCGCTGAGCGAGGGCGTGATGCCCGTGACGTGGACCCAACTCACGCCATCGAGCGCGGCCTCGAAGTCGTACTCATCCGGCGCGGCGAGCGCGACGGCGGCGCCGTCACGATCGTAGACCACGTTTGAGCTACGCTGATTCGCGCCCGTCTCGAGGAAGTAGATCCCCAGCCGCCCCTCGTCACGCTTGAGGATGCAACTCGTGTCGATGCCGAGGGTCTTGAGCGACGACTCGCAGCACTCGGCAATCGGGTTCTTCGGTAGCGCGGTCAGGTAGCGCGTCTTGCCGCCGAGGATCGACAAGGAGGCGCAGACGTTCGCTTCGCCGCCGGCGAAGGTGATGTCGACATTGCCGGGCATGCACTGGCGGAAGCGCAGAAACTCCGCCGGCGCCACCCGCATCATGATCTCACCGAAAGTCAAATACATCGTGCTTCTCCTCCCTTTGGCCGACCGGGGCAACCATCTCGATAGTGTCTCCTTCGCTTCACCAAGCGCGGCGGAATCCCTGCCGGGCGGGCGTGTGATATACTCGGGTCATGCGGGTCCGCGAGTATGGGGAATCTGGACCAATCGTCATCGCGTTGCATGGCGGGCCGGCCGCCGTGGGCGGCGCGGCGCCGATCGCGCGCGGGTTGGCGGAGTCGTTCCGCGTGCTCGAGCCATGGCAGCGCGGCAGCGGCGAGGAGCCACTCACGGTCGCGACGCACGTGGCGGATCTGCACGAGCTGATCGTGTCGAGGTGCGACGGCGTTCGGCCCGGTCTCGTGGGCACCTCGTGGGGCGCGATGCTGGCTCTGGCATACGCGGCGGAGCATCCGGAGAGCGCGGGGCCACTGGTCCTGGTCGGCAACGGCACCTTCGACCTCAAAGCGCGCGCGCGGCTGACGGAGATCATTGAGGAGCGCCAGTCGGGTGAGATGCGCGAGCGCGTTGAGCGGCTCGAGCAGGACTTCCCCGACAAGAACGAGCGGATGCAGGAGAGGCTCCGCCTCGTGAGATCGGTCTACGAGTATGACCCCATCGATCTGCGCTCCTTCGATGGCGACGGCAAGCCGTTTGACATGAGAGCCCACACGGAGACGTGGGAGGACATGCTGCGCCAGCAAGCGGAGGGTGTCTACCCCGCGGCATTCGAGACGATTCTCTCGCCGGTCATCATGCTCCACGGCGCGCACGATCCTCACCCCGGCCGGATGATCTACGATGGGCTGAAGCCGGTCATCCCGCAACTCGAATACCGCGAGTGGGAGCGCTGCGGGCACAGCCCGTGGGCCGAGCGGCAGGTGCGCGACGAGTTCTTCGCCGCCATGCGCGAGTGGTTGCTCGCGCGCTGCGAGACGTAACCGAGCACCGGGTGTCAAATGGGTTGGAGGGGAGGCCTGCACCGTGGACCACGAAGACGCAACACTCACCCCGACGGATCAAGGATGGTCGCTTGCGGCGGCTGTCTACTTGCCGGATCGCCCCGGATCGCTCGCGCATCTCGCCCGGATGATTGGGCGGCATGACGGCAACATCACCCGCTTCGCGTTCAACCGCGCCGAGTCGCCGAACCGTGTCGGGCTGCGGGTGGACATTCTGCGCGCGACGGCGGCGGGATCGCTGCTGGAACACCTCAAGCAAGGCGAGCTGCTGACCGCGCGAGATGACGCGACGGAGGCCCCCCTCCCCGACCCCGACGCGCTGCTTACCGTGAAGGTCCGTCTCGTCGATGAGCCGGGCGCGCTGGCCTCGTTTGCTGAGCTGCTGGCTCGACACGGGGCCAACGTCATCTTCATGCAGTACGACAGCGACGTCGCGGTCGGCCAAGCCGAGATGTCGATGGCGGCGCCATCGGCGGAGGAGGCCGCGGCGCTGCTCGGCGAGATGACCGATCTGGGTTACGACTGTCACGTGGAATATCGCGGCTCCGATCATGATGCCTACCGCGGCATCATCGGCCTGAGCGCCGCCGAGGTTTTCTTCCTGCGCCTGCGCGAGACGCTCCCCGAGGCCCAGCGCGGAGAGCTTCGACGCCTGGTCGAATCATCAGACCAGCTCCAGCACGATCTCATCGGCTTCCGAAAAGAAAGCGCCCGCGACGAGGAGAGCCTCGCCGCGAGCGAGGTCTTCGAGAACATCCTCGAACTCGCCGCCATGTCCGTCCGCAAGCTGGGCAGCCACTTCTCCGTCCGCGCCATCGGACCGATCAGCATCACCGACCGATGCCGGATGCACGCTCTGGCATTGCCGACAGGCGGAGCCAATTTCATCCTCGATGACGGCAACGAGCTGACGCTGATCGATACGGGGTATGGGCTCTACTACGAAGACTGGCGCGCCTGGATCGGCGAGATGGGGCTTCGGCCCGAGCGCATCCGGCGCGTGATGCTGACGCATGGCGACGCGGACCACGCGGGCTTCGCCGGCGCGCTTCAGACGGAGTTTGGCGCGCGAGTCTTCGCGGATCCGGCGGCGGAGCGCGTGTTCGCCGAGGGCAACCGGGCGGCGGGCGCGGAGACGCCTCTGTCGGCCCTCAACGCGCACTTCACGCGCCTCGTCAGCGCCTTCACGCGGGCGAGCTACCCTTCGGAGATCAGTGCATTCGCGGGCGGCGGCGGCGACATCGGGGGCTTCTCGGTCGTCGGCAGATTCGAGGTGGGCGACGTAGGCTTTGAGGTGCTTGAGAGCCTCGGCGGCCACACGCCAGGGCAGGTGTTCTATCTCGCCAGCGAGCACGGCCTGCTCTTCTCGGGCGACTACGTGATCGACTTCGCCAGCCTATCCGATCATGACCGAGGGCGGCTGTCGGTGCCGAAGTACCTGATGATGAGCACGAACGCCGACAGCGAGACCTTCATGCGCGAAATGAACATGCTGCAGCGCCTGATGCTCGGCATCGAAGCCGACCTCACCCCACGCGGCCTCCACGCCCGCGTCTTCCCCGGGCACGGCGCCCCCTACCACGTTGATGAGGCGGCGACGACCGGCGCGTGGCGGGTGGACTAGAGCCCTGGCAGGAATGATGCAGCGGCGATTGGATCACAGGCTCCGAGGTGATGGTGATCCATGGCCAAGGCAACTCGCTCCCTCCTACTGATGTTCCTGCTGGTCTTCTCGTTGCTGTCCTCGCAATGCGTTCCCCTTGAAGCGCAAGGTCAGGCCAATGCCTGGGACGACTACGTGGCGGCGCTATACCTATTGCCGGGCGCGGACACTGACGAGCGGGGCGTTTCAGACCGCTGGACTGCAGATGCCGAGTTCGAACGCCTGTATGGGCGACTGGATCGGGCATCTGTCGGCGAAGTCGAAGCCGCCGTCGCGGCGATGTCCGAGGTTCTCGACGCTCTACTCCAAGGGCTCGGGAAGCCGTGCAACGTGGACTGGCCCGAGTCGCAAGAGGGCGATGGTCCTGTCGCGACCATGGGAGGCAGAGCGAAGAGCCTGGCGCGGTTGCTCGCCGTTAAGGCATGGTCATGCCATCAGCGCGGCGATGATGCGTCGGCGCTGTCGTCGCTCCGCGACGCGCTGACCTTCGGACGGGCCCTCGCCACTGCGATGCCAGCCGGCGCCAGAGATGCCGGCCACGATTGCATCGTGATCGCTTGCCGGCGCGCCCAGAAGGTGCTGTCGTCGGCCACGGACGGGGTTGCCTTGACGGCGTTCATCGAGCACTTGCAGGCAACGCGGGCTATCGTGCCGGACTACGAGCGGGCGGTTGACGATGCCAGGGCCAGCGCCCGGCGCATGCTCTACACGCTCGAAGGGGAGCCGATCCCGGATGGTGAGGATGAGGAGTTCACCAGGCACGCGACGACCTTCTACCGCATCATCGCAGGCTTCGATCCGGATCCTGAGAAGTACGCGGCGCACTCAGCCCAACTCGAGGGAGCGTTCGCCGAGGCGACCAAGATCGCGCGGCGCCGCGGACACAATGCGATGATGATGTCCGCGTGGCGACGCGCCGGCAAGGGCTTGGACGTCGAGCTTCTCTACGCGCGCAGCATCCGGCGGGGCCTCAGCGGGCCGGCTGGGGCCGACGACCAGCTTTGCGGCACATTGCTCATGGCAGCCTTGCAGCTCTTTCATGGCCGCCACGACAGATATCCTGACCTGTTGTACAAACTCGCCCCAGACCTCCTCGAGGAGACGCCCGTGGACCCATTCTCGGGCCGCGTCTACGACTATGCTCGGAACGATGCCGGCGGATACACGCTCTACGGAACCGGCGAGAACGGCCTGGACGATGGGGGCGACCCATTCCGCGGCTTGGATACCGTTTTTATGCTGGAGGGTTACGCGGAGGGCTTGCGCCGAGTCGAGAGCGACAACGCTTGGGATTACTACCGGGCCGCGCTGGCGCTGTTGCCTGAGACAGCGGCTTGGGAGGGCTTGCCCTACGTGCTTTCCGAGGCGTCAGTCGAAGACGTGGATGCGGCTGTCGCCGACGCGGCGGACGCCCTGGCTGTCCTGCGCGAAGGACTGGGGAAACCGTTTCGCTGGGACTGGCCCGTTACGCGTGAGGACGCGTTGAGGGCGATGAAGGAACTCTCCGCGGCGCGCAGCATGGCCCGTCTCCTCCGAGTAGAGACCTGGGCTCACCAGGTCCATGGGAACGACAGCGCTGCCCTCGCGTCTTGCATCGACGCGCTTCACTTCAGCGTCGACCTGTCGACCGAGGCCCCACCCATGCGGGCACTGACCGCATGGGCCACCGCGCAAATAGGGACCGCGGCCGCCACTCGGATCTTGGAGACGGCCGAAGACTCCGAAGCGGTGGCGAGCTTCCTGGACCAGATGAACGGGCTCCGCGACGCTCGGCCAACTCTCCCCCAGACCATCTCATGCCTGCAGCGCGACGTCTGGGCGAGACTCGATAAGCACGCGGAGTTGCTGGTCACCCGACCGAACGATACGGCTGAAGGCATTCTGGAAGCATACGGAGTGGAGCTTCGGGCGAACCAGTTCGACGCGTACCGGCAACTGGTGGATGCGATCTTCGATGAGGTGGCCGACGTGGCGGCGCCCGGCGATTACAGGGCGACGCATGAAACCATCAACATGCTCATGGCGAGAGAGACACTCGGCCGCTACGCGCTGTCCGAGGCCCGTCTCATGGTCTCGAAGGCCGCTGAGAGCGACGCCACTTTCGAGGTCGTCCGGGTCGCGGCGGCGCTGCGGATACACTTCCTCGAAAACGGGCAGTACCCTGAGTCACTGGCAGGGCTTGCCCCGGCCATTCTGACCGAGGTGCCGCTGGATCCATGTTCGGGCGAGGAGTTGGCCTATGAGCGCCTGGGGCCGGACCGGTGCTTCGTCTACAGCGTCGGGTGGGACATGACCGATGAGCGCGCCCGGAAGCAGTTCGGCTTCCCCAGGTGGTCGGGCGACGCTCGTGGCGCGTGAAGTCAGTCCACGGCATCCACGAACTCCAGGAACTTGCGCGCGTAGGTGTCAAGATTTTCCATGCTGCCGCCGCCGCGCAGGTGGGAGCACATCTCGTACCCGACCCAGCCGTCGTAGCCGCCGCTCTTGAGCGCGCCAAGGAATCCCGCGTAATCGATGTCGCCCTCGCCCATCGGCACCGCGCGCACGTAGGCGGGCTGGTCGGTGTAGTTGATGAGATCGGGCAGGTACTTATAACGCGGGATCTTCACGTAATCGGCCGCAGTGGTGTGGACGGTAACCGGCGCCATCGCGGTCGCCGCCGCGACGAGGTCGGAGCCATGCAGGTAAGGCGACCAGGCATCGAAACAGGCGCGACAGTTCGGTCGGTCAACCGCCTCGATGAACTCCCCCATGGCTTCCCAACCGGCGGCGACGTCATGGTGGTTCTGAACGCCCAAGGTCACGCCGAGATCGGCCACGCGATCGCAGCACTCTTGCACGCTTCTCACGCACTGCTCGAGCGCGGGGATATAGCCCAGCTCGGGGGTCTCGTATCCGGTGAAGATGCGGACCACATCGCAACCGAGGTCCGCCGCGAGTTGCCCGAGTTCGGTTACGTGCGCGATCTGCATCTCGCGAATCGGCACGTCGCCATGGGCCACATCGGCCGTGAAGTTCGTATAGCCCGCGATGCACGCGCACTCGATCCCGCGCTCATCGAGTTGCGCCTTGATCGCGCCGCGCCGGTCGGGCGTCATGTCGAGTACGGACCCGTGCGGCCGCTTCGCCATGAGCATGATGCCATCGAAACCCAGCTCAGCGGCCTTGTCGATGGTCTGCTCGAGCGTCAGCGCCGCCTGTCCCCACGTCCCGGCGTACGATACGGTATGCAGGCATGTCTTCATTAGGAGGGCCCCCGGGCATGTTGTCGGACGTCTTCGCCGCGACGCGCGTCCACTGCCTGTCGCGTGAGCGAGACGTTCGGCCCTAAGAGCGAATACCCTCCCGGCGAGCTACTGCTGGGGCGGATCGGGGGGAGCCGGGGGCGCGTGCGTCGGCCTGGGGGCTTGGGCAGCCGCGCAAGGCGTCGCCGCCTGGGCGTGGTACGGACAGACGACCGGCGGAGGTGGTTGGTATGCCGGCGGGACGCGGACCTGCGGCTCGGCGATATCGTCCAGCGCCACGGCGACGGGATCGTGCGCCATCGGCGTGGCGCAGTACGGACAGCACAGCCAGCCCGCGGTCAACGCGCGTCCGCACGACCGGCAGCGGGGCTTGAGGTGGCCGCCGCACTGCGGGCAGACGAGGTAATCGTGATGCGCCGGGTGGCCGCACATCGGGCACCCCTTCGGCGGCGTCCGCCGGCTGACCATGTAGACCGCCCAGCCGATGGGACCGACAAACAGCGTCAACATGCCCCACGCCAACGGCGCATCGCCCCGGCGCCACGCATCGACGAACGTCCAACCGGCCAAGCCCACCCAACTGAAGGCCATGAAGAAAGCGCCGACCCCCATAAAGTCATTGTCACGACTAGCCGCGGCTGCGAGGAAGCAGAGCATCGCGGCCATGAAGGCCCCGCCGAAGACGATGGCTGTGATCGCGTTGTGGATCCTCAGGCGCTCTCGACGCTTGTCCATGTGCTAGCCGCCTCCCTCGCCGCGCGCGCGCCGGATCGCCGGCACGAGCCCGGCGCTGATGATTGCCGCGAGGCCGGTCGCTCCGGCGATGAGCCACGGGCCCCCAAACCCAGCCAGCCAGTCCGCGTGAAACACCCCCCACACCCCGGTGCCAACGCCCAGCACGGCGGCGGCGAAGCCCACCACCTGCAGCGTGCCATGGCGGACGGCGTCCGCGCGGCCGGCGGCCACTCGAAGACCCGCCCGCATCATTTCGCGCCTCGCGGGGGATAGCGTCGGCACCTCTCCGACGGCCACGGCCTCGATCATTGCCGACAGCTCGGCAGCGCGGGCGCGGCACTCGTCACAGACCTGGAGGTGGTCGCCGATTCGACCGGTTTCGAGGGGCTCGAGGCAGTCGGCGACGTACGCAACCAAGGCATTGCGGACACTGGCGCAAGTGGTGGTCATATCGCGCCCTCCGTCTCGGCCAGCAGATCCCGTAGCCGTTTCAGCCCCCGACAGGCCCTAGCGCGGGCCGAGCCTTCGGCGATGCCTTGGACCTCGGCGATATCTCGATAGGAGTAATCGAAGTAGAAGCGGAGAACGACCGCCGCGGCCTGATCGACGGGGAGACTGCGAAGGGCGTCGCGGACCGCCAGCGCATCAATGCCGGCGCCGGCAGGCTTGGCCGGCTCGTCGCGGCTCTCGTCCAGCGGCCAAGGCAGTCGGCGGCGCTTGCGGAAGCGATCGCGACAGCCGTTCTGCACCACGCGCATCAGCCACGCTCGCAGGGAGCGAATTCGATCGGCGCGTTTGGGCGATCCGGCCAATCGCAGGAAGGCATCCTGCGTCGCGTCGGCCGCCTCCTCGGCGTCACCGAGCATCCGGCTCGCGAATCGATAGATGGGCTGGTGATGACGGTCGAAGATCCGCTCCAGCGCTGACGGATCGCCGCCGGCCAACATTCCGAGGTCGCGACGATCGGTCTCATCATCGGCGATGCTGGGCCGATCCGTCACCAGCGCGCGCGCCAAACCATGCTCCATGCTCGTCCTCCCCAGAGGTAGACGACGGCGATACCTGATTCGTTGCCGGGAGTTTTCAGGACGCGCCGAAAGGAAAGGCAACCCTCACCCCGGAAGCTCAGTTAGCCTGCGACCCCTCTCCCACGGGAGAGGGAAACGACGACACGGCGGAGACAGCATGCAGACGATGCGACGACTGACGGTATTCGTGGCGCTGATCGCGACGGACGCGGCATGTGACGCGGCCCTCCCCTTGCTTCCCCGACCACAGGAAGTGGAGGAACTCGACGGCGACTTCGCATTGGCAGACGCGAACATAGCCGTCTATCCGCCCGGCGACTCGGACTTGCGTTTCGCCGCGAAGATGGCGAAGGAGGAGCTGGGCCTGTCGGATCAGGAGATCCGACCTACGAACGTCCTGGTGGGACTGCCGTCGGAGAGCGCGAAGTTCGCGCGTGTCTGCGACGAGGCCGGCCTCGTTCCCGATGAGGCGCTGGGCGATCAAGGCTACCTGCTGCTCGCGACTCCGGAGCGTGTCATCATCTCGGCGAACGCGCCGGCCGGCGCATTCTACGGTGTGCAGACGCTGCTGCAGCTCGCCGAGATCGGCTCCGGGCGCAAGATCCCCTGCGTGCGGATCCGCGACTGGCCCGTCCTGGAGTGGCGCGGCGTCCTCACCGATCAGAGCCGCCAGGCGGTGCCGAAGGTCGAGACATACAAGCGGATGATCCGCGAACTGAGCCGGCACAAGATCAACTTCATCTCGATGCACCTCGAGCACACCTTCGTCGTCGAGAAACACCCGATCATCAGCGACGGCACGGGCGCTCTCACCGCCGCCGACGTAGGCGAGATCTGCGACTATGCGCGGAAGTACCACTGTCTCTTCTTCCCATCGTTTGAGGCCTTCAGTCATCAGCACCATATCTTCAAGCATGAGGAATACGCGCACCTGGCCGAGAGCCCCGGCGGCTCCTCGTTCTCGCCCGTTCAGGATGGCACCTACGAATTGCTCGAGGACATCTTCGACGAGATGGTCCCGGCATTCACCGGCACCGATTTCTTCAACGCGGGCTGCGATGAGGTGGGGGACCTCGGGACAGGTCAGAGCAAGGAACTGGCCGAGGAAATCGGCAAGGACGCGCTCTACGCGCGGCACATGAACCGCGTGCATGACATGCTGACCTCGCGCGGGAAGCGGATGATGATGTGGGGCGACATGCTGCTGCATCACCCCGAGGCGATTGAGATGGTGCCGAAAGACACCATCATCATGGACTGGCACTATGGGCCGCAGCATGACTACCCCTCGATCAAGCAATTCCGCGACGCGGGGTTTGAGGTCTTCGTGATCCCCGCGCTGTCGAGTTGGATGCGGCTGTTCCCCGACTACGAACTCGCGCTGGAGAACATCGAGTGGCTGATCCGACGCGGGCGCGAGGGGGGCGCGATCGGGTCGATGACGTGCAACTGGGGCGACAACGGCAACGAGAACATGATCGCATACAGCTACTACGGGTGGCTGTTCGCGGGCGAGTGCTCGTGGGGCGCGCAGCCCGAGGAGATCGACCGCGACGCCTTCGACCGGGCGTTCTGTCGGCAGTTCTTCGGCACGCGATCGACCGGTCCCGCGAAGGCGACGCACCTCCTCAGCCAGGCCAACCACGCGCTCGGCGGCGACGCCTACTTCAACTGGCGGTTCTTCCACGACGACCCGTTTGTGGGGGCGCTGAGGGCGTCGTGGCCGAGGCAGAAGCGCGTCGACCAATTGACGGCGCTGCTGGCAGAAGCCGACGAGGAGTTGTGGGGGCGCGTCGACCGCAACAGGGACGTATGGGATGCCATGTGGTTCGCGAAGGACCGAGCACAGTACGTGGCGGATAAGGCACGCGCGCTGGCGACGGCGCGGGAGATCTATGAGGGGTCGTGGGCCAAGGCCGACGCCTGGGCATCCATTTCGGACGCGGAGGACCTCCTGTTCTACGCGCGGTCGGACCTGTCGTCGCTGCGGCGCGGCTTTGTGCGGCAGTGGAGCCGCGAGAACCGGCCAGAAGGCAACGACTACAACCTGCGTCGCTGGGACGCGCAACTCGCGGCGTACGACGCGCGGATTGATCGACTCTGGGCGGCAGAGGAGTCTGGCGACTTCCCGGCCCCCGCAGAGATAGGGCTGGATGACCCGCGCTTCAAGCGGGCGCTCAAAGCGAAACGCGCTGAGGTGGCGTCCGATGCGCCGTGGCCGGATGGTGCTGGGACGAAGCGAGTCCCGGTCGTCATCTCGGCGGGCGCGCGACGACGGGTGAACGCGCCGGTCATTGTCGGTCTGACGAGCGGCGGGGTAAGTGTCGACGCGAAGCTTGTGCTAAACGGTGACGAAGTGGTGGCCCAGTCGCTCGGCGACCAGCTTGCCTTCATCATCCCCGGCGTCATCGAGGCCGGCGAGGAATCGCGCGGCGAGTTGTACGTGGACGCCGATCCCGCAACATACGAGCCGCTGGCCGACGCTGGCGGGAATGACATCATCGTCGATGTCGGGCCGTATGCTGCGAGGCTCGGATCGGAAGGCGCCCACATCTACGAGTGGAGGCGGCCGTCGCGGCGCTGGGCGGGCAGGACATTACGCTGCCGGGCGACACGTCGTACTTCGGGTTCTTCGACGAGATGCGCCTTCGTGGCGAGCCATTCGAGCTGACATTCGTCGCGGATGGCCCGGTGGTAGCGATCGTGAAGGCAGTGTCGGCCTTGGGCGATGAACGCACGTACTATTTCTGGCGGGGGCTTCCCTATGTGGAGTGCGTGCTGGATGAGGGCGCCGCGTACCTGTGGGCGTTTGATGCGACTGGGAACTTCGCGTCCGACGCGCCGATGCCAGGGACGGCGTATCTGAGCAATGGGTTCACCGCCCCCGTCCCGGAGACCGGCGCGCATGAGCAAGTGCCGATGCGCGGCCAGAAGGCGTGGTGGTGCTGCAAGACGCGCGAGGACGGGCTAACGCTTGGGCTCATCACGCCCAACGAGCAGACGAATATGAAGGTCGGCCCCGGAGGGGGCTTCGGTGGCGTGGGGATCGAGGGCTCCAACCCGTCGCAGTACGTCGTGGTGTATGCCGATGTGGACAAGCGCGGCCCGAAGGTGGTCGAGGAAATCCACCACACGCTCGCGCGCGACGAGCCGGTCACGGTGACCTACGGCAAGCTGGAGGTGCGTGGTGAGTAGGATCGTCGATCTATCCATGCCCATCGTGGATGGAATGCCCACCTGGCCGGGCGACGTGGAGGTGAAGCTCTGGCGGCACCACACGATCGCCGAGGGATTCTCGAATACGGGCGGCATTCAGATCGGCACCCACGCGGGCACGCACCTCGACGCCCCGTTCCATTGGTTCGAAGGAGGGGGCGCAGGTTGAGTCAGTCTCGCTGGAGCGGCTCTGCGGCCCGGCGCGGGTGGTCGACGCGCGCCCCCACCTCGATGGAGTCGACATCACCGCCGCCTGCCTTGCCGCGGCAGCTGGCCAGATTCATGCAGACGAGAGGTTGCTGATCCTCACCGGATGGCGCGGCGAGATCAGTGACGAAGACTACCCCGCGCTCACGCGCGACGCGGCTGAGTGGCTGGTTGCCAAGCAACCCGCTCTGGTCGGCGTCGACACGCCATCCGTCGACGGCCCAACGGCGGGCCACGCGCACGAGTTGCTGCTAGGCGCGGAAGTGCCGGTCGTTGAGTTGCTGGTCAACTTGGATGAGTTAATCGGCCGCAAGTTTGGGCTATACGCCCTGCCCCTGGCAATCGCCGACATGGACGGCGCGCCGGTGAGGGCGGTGGCGATCCTGTAAGACGACGGAGGGGAGTTGCGGTGGCGGCGCGGATAGCCTGCCCGAAGTGCGGAGCCGACAACCCGCACTCGATCATCGTAACGACGTGCGCGAAATGCGGGAGCGATCTTCCGGACACGCCGCCCCCGGCGCGACCGGCCGCTGCCAAGAAGCCAAGGGCGCGGCGGTTCTCGCTGCCGAAGTTGCGGCTGCGACGCAGACCGAAGGTGGTGCCGGTCCGCACGTCGGGGTCGCGGCCCCAGGCGTGGACCAAGGACAATCCGCCACCGCGCAAGCCAATGAGCTTGGGCATACCCCAAGAGACGCTGGCGCGCATCGAGGCCCGCAAGTACGACACCTGGTCGCGACGGATTCCGAGTCTGAAACAGCCTCCGAGACGGGTGCCTGTCTGGGTGCAGGTCCAGTGTGTGCTCGGACGCCTGTCGGTCCAGTTGGGATGGACGGGCGTGTTGGTGGGTCTGGCCGGAACGTGGGCGTTGCTGGATGTCGATTGGACCGACTCCGCCTTCAAGCGGCACGGAACGGTGACGGTGGACGGTATTGTGACCGAGGTCCGCGCGCCGCTCAGAGGCCGCGATGCTCCCCGACCGACGGCACACGAGTTCCGCTTCACGGATGATGAGGGCAACATCCAAACCGGCACGGCTTACAGCCTCCACCCAAGCTTCGAGGAGGGCGACCGGGTCCCCGTCACGCACGCGGTGGGCAAGCCTCACATCTGCCGTATCGACGGGATGAGCGCCAGCGATACGCCCTGGGAACTTGCGACCGCGGCGCTCGCTATGCTGCCATTCGGCCTGTGGGGGTGCATCCACGGGTCCATCAGCGGTCTCCGCGACCGCGAGCTTCTCATTCGCGGCAAGCTGGGCAAAGCGGAGTTGATCTCGATTGAGCTGGCAGGCGGCGGCATCCACGAGCTTGTCTTCGAGTTCGAGATCGACAGCGGCTACGCCTATCGCGCCACGGTCGTGACCGAGAACGTCGATGCCCTGCGCGACGACCCGAGGGAGCCGATCCTGTATCTGCCCAGAAACCCGAGACACGCGGCGATGTTTGATGTACTTCCCGGCAGGCCCGCCATAGACAATGCTGGAAACCTGGAGTGTGGCCCGTACTCGACCGGGGTGTTGGCGCTGGTGTTGCCGGTTTGCGCGGTTGTGGGTTGGCTGATCTCAACGGTCATCTGGATCATATAGGGAGCGCCGCCGCATGAATCCCGGACGCGTCACCTGTCCCCACTGCGGGGCGAAGAACCGACGCTCAGACATCGTCACCACCTGCAGCAAGTGCATGCAGCCGCTCACCGACGGGCCGCCCCAGCCGCAGTTTCCGGCGCCCATCGAGACGCAACAGCCGGAGCCGAGCCCCCGCTGGAGCGCTGACGAGGAGGTCGGGCTCGCCGATGACGACGAGCCGGTCGGGCCTGGCATTCCGCTAGTCCCCCCGCCACGCGAGGTGCCGGGGCTCGTGAAACTGAGCTGCATCTTCGGCGGCGTCTTCGCTCAGATGGGTTGGATCTTCTTCGGCCTGGGGATGGTCTTCGTCTGGGTCTTCGGCCCGGAAGTCGACCTCAGCCCGTGGTGGACGGCGGCCTACAAGTTCGAGACGACTCAGGGCGTCGTGACCGACGTCCGGTCAAGCAACTTCACCATAAACGACCAGCCCGTCTTTGCGCATACCTACGTCTACTTCTCGCCGGCGGGCGGACAATTCACGGGCGTGTCTCACGCTACCGGGCGCAAGCTGGACATCAATGCCGAGGTGGAGGTCCAGTACGCCACGAGCCGTCCGCTGGTCTCGCGAATCCGAGGGATGCGAGCCAAGCCCGCGCCGATCTGGGTGCTTGCCATGGTCGGCATCTTCCCGCTGATCGGACTCGTCTTCATCCTCGTGGCTCTTCCGCCCGGCATCCGCGGCGCGAGGCTGCTGTCGACGGGCAGACTGACCGATGGACGGCTCCTGGATGTGAAGGCCACCGGCACGCGCGTCAACCGCCGCCCGGTCATGAAGATGACCTTCGAGTTCAAAGACGAGGCAGGCCAGCTTCACCAGACGGTTGCCAAGACTCACGAGGCCGAGAAGCTGCGAGACCAGAAGCGCGAGGCGCTGCTATACGATCCGGCAAAGCCGACCGTTGCCGCTCTGCTGGATAACCTGCCCGGACGGCCCATCATCGATGAGACCGGCAGCTTCGGACCTGCGAGCACGGGCAAGGCCATCGCGACACTCATTGCTCCAATGCTTGCAATCGATGCGCAGATTATCTGCCTTATCGTCCGGTGGCTGCTGCGCTGATCACAGGAGACCAACATGACCCGGATGCTCATCATCGGATTCGTGGCACTCGCCTGTGGCGCTGCTTGCTCCCAGGACGCTGACCTCTTCCCGTTCGTGATTCCCTGGGACGATGACGCGCCGAGCGTCGCCAACGTGAGCGAGTGGAATGAGAAGCCCGCGGGCAAGAGCGGATTCATCACCGTCAGCGACGGGCATTTCGTCGACGGCAACGGCGAGCGAATTCGCTTCCTGGGCACGAACCTGTGTTTCGCGTCGGCCTTCCCTCCGCATGATGTGGCCGAGAAAGTCGCGCGGCGGATGGCGAAGTTCGGCATCAACGTGGTGCGCTTCCACCACATGGACAACGCGTACTTCCCGCGCGGCATCTGGGATGGCGAATACGAGGACAAGCAGCACCTCTCCGCCGAGGCCATCGACCGGCTCGACTACATGATCTTCCAACTCAAAGAGAACGGGATCTACGCGAACATCAACCTGCACGTGTCGCGAACGCTGGCGGAGGCGGATGGCATTCAGCAGGCAAGCGAGATGCCGAAATACGGTAAGGGCGTCGACAACTTCCATCCCGAGATGATCAGACTGCAACGCAACTACGCGCGCGATCTGCTAACGCACGTCAATGAATACACCGGCAATGCCTACACGGA
The DNA here is from genome assembly GCA_964555935.1 of uncultured Armatimonadia bacterium. Lineage (GTDB taxonomy): Bacteria > Armatimonadota > Zipacnadia > Zipacnadales > VGFC01 > CAZKUN01. Next base: position 30,724 of record CAZKUN010000005.1, read on the forward strand.
CGAACAGGCCGTCGCCGCGATTGAGATCAACAATGAGAACTCGCTGACCGCCCAGTGGCGGGGCGGCGCGATCGACACGTGCCCCGAGTACATTCAGGAGATGCTCGACGAGCGCTGGAACGAGTGGCTGAGCGCGAAGTATGCGGGTACGCCGGCGCTCCAACAGGCATGGGACACGGAGGCCGAACCACTCAACGACGTGGAGATGCTGGCCAACAGCGACTTCTCGGTCGGCACGGACAACTGGACGGCACAGACGGCCGGCACGTCGGAGGCAACTCTCGAGGTGACCGATGATGGACCGGATGGCTCGCCGGCACTCAAGCTGACGGTTACCGAGACCTCTGATACGAGCTGGCACGCGCAGCTCTACCAAGCCGGCCTAGCGTTCGAGGAGGGCAAGGCCTACACCCTCGCGTTCAAGGCAAGGGCCGAGCCGACCCGGCGAGTGGGTATCAACAGCTTCCGGGCCAAGGAACCGTGGGGCGTGTTAGGCTTCAGCGCCAACATCGAGGCCGGCGACGAGTGGACGACCCACGAGTTCGCCTTCCGCGCGACCGAGACCGAAGACGTCGCCCGCATCACCTTCACTGGCCTGGGTCTGCAAGAGGGGGCGCTATGGATCGCCGAGCCGTCGCTGAGGCTGGGCGGCATCGCCGGGCTGCCGGCGGGAGAGACGCTTGAGGCCGGGAACGTCACTCGCCCAAGCCACGGCACCATCACCGGACGCAGCGCCAATGGCGCGCGGGATTACGTTGAGTTCCTGCTGGCAGTCGAGACGGAGTACTGGACGGGGATGGTGGATTACCTCAAGGGCGACCTCGGCGTGAAGCAACCAATCACCGGTACGCAAATGGGATACACGCCGCCCCAAACCCACGCGGCGATGGACTACTACGATGTGCACGCCTACTGGCACCACCCATCATTCCCGGGCAAGCCGTGGGACGCGAACAACTGGTTCGTCGCCAACCGGCCGATGACTGATTCCGAGGGAGGCACGCTGCCCCGTCTCGCCGCCCGCCGAGTGGCGGGGAAACCGTACACCGTGAGCGAGTACAATCACCCGGCGCCCAACGCCTATGGATCCGAGGCGATGCTCCTCCTGTCGGCTTTCGCGGGGCTGCAAGACTGGGACGGTATCTACCAATTCACCTACAACAGCGGAGACTGGTGGGAGGCGGACCGGCTGGACAGCTACTTCAACATCAAGGCCCACGCCGCCCAACTCGTGACCCTCCCGGCGGCAGCGGCACTCTTCAGGCGCGGCGACATCCAGCCGGCTCGCCAGGCGACGCTCGTCCGGACGACGCCGGAGGAGATCATCGACATGGGGACTCGTGACCCAGCGGCGGGCGCCTACGCAACCGCCCATGGGGTGGAGAGCGCAACGAGCCTGTCACACCGCGTGGCGATCGCGGTCGGGGACGATGCTGAGGTCGCCGGCCCGACGACCCCGCTCGGCAACGCGCAAGACGGTTGGCGCGCGGACACGGGCGAGTTGCTCTGGTCGTACTCGGAACGCGATTCCGGTGTCGTGACGATCGACACGAGCAACGTGGTGGCGCGAATCGGGGCGACGGCTGACGCGTGGCAATCCGATAGCGGCGTCGGGATCACCATCGGGGCGACCCGGCACAACTGGGCAGCCATCACGATCGCCGCAATCGATGGCGATGGCGTCGGAGGTCCCGGTCGCCACCTCATCACCGCAACGGGGCACTACGCGAACTCCGGCTGGGGATGGGAGGCTGACGGCGATCGAGTCACGCTGGGGCGCGACTGGGGCGAGGCGCCCTACGTGGCCGAGGGCATTCCGGCGACGATCACGCTGCCCGTTCCCGCCGCGCGCCTGTCGGCGCACGCGCTGGACGCATCCGGCGCGAGGGCTGGCGAGCTGGCGGTGACCGGTGGCGACCGGGCAACGATTGCCATTGGTCCCGAGCACCAGACACTGTGGTACGAGGTGGTCGTCGACTAGTTCGGCCGCGTGACGCCCGTCACGAATCGCCATCGGGGACCAACGGAACCGGGAACGGATGCCAGGAGTCCACTTAGTAGTGCCGGGCCACAGCAGTCCCCCTGCCGCTCACGGACGGGCCCTGACAGCGCCTAGGCGGACGTGGCCCGGCACGATAACATCCCCTCTTCGTAAAACCCATCTCATCCCGAGACGTGCCAGTCGATGTCACCCGAGCCCCGAGTTCAGGCGTCTGTCAACTGCGCAAGTGAAAACCCCACTCTCCGGTCGGTCGCGGCGCTAAAGTTGAGCGAACACGTCCGGAACCCCCCATAATCACGGAATGTTAAAGGTTATAGCCAACGGAGCCACCGTTGGAGATAGGGTGTTCGTGTTATTGCAGCAGGCGGATGGCGTTCCTCGTAATGCGGGTGCAGACGAGTGAATGGACCGAGGTTGGGCGCCATCATTTCGCCGTCACCCCACACGCTACGGGATCACTTCAGTAGGCAGAGACTGCTCGACATGAGCCGTGTAGCCCGAGGGGTCTGGGATATTTCAACATTTTACGGTTCACTGGTGAGCGAGAGGAGGAGACGTTAGACGTCTGTCGAACTCCACCCATGGTCAGCCTAGGACCAGCGACGACGGTGGTCCACTGTATTCGCCCAATCTTAGCGCGACGCAGCGCGGGCGACCGGAACCGTAGCGAGCCGGTGACATCTCACCGGCCGTGAGATCCGGGAAAGTCGAGGAGGTTCAAAGTATGGGACGCCCCACAGTCTTATATATCGAAGACGAAGAGGCCGCGTGCACAGAAGTCTCGCAAGCGCTGAGCGTCGAAGGGTTCGACGTCATCTGCGCGTCAACAGGCCGCGATGGCCTGGCGGAGGCGCGCAAACTGAAGCCGGACCTGATTCTCCTAGACCTGATCCTGCCTGAGATGGACGGCCTTGAGGTCTGCCGCCAAATCCGCGGCGAACTCAACACGCCCATCATCATGCTGTCGGTCAAAGGAGAAGAGGTCGATCGCGTCGTTGGGCTCGAGATCGGTGCCGACGACTACATTGCCAAGCCGTTCCGTCCGCGCGAGTTGGTGGCACGGGTGCGAGCCATGTTGCGGCGCTCGTCACTCATCAAGGAGGCGGCGGAGCGCCAGAAGACGCTCACGTTCCCCGGCCTCTCGATTGATCTGCCGACCCGCACCGTGAAGGTCGACGATGTCGCCGTTCACCTGACGCCGAAAGAGTTTGATCTACTTTACCACCTGGCATCACAGCCCAGGGTCGTGTTCTCCCGCGAGCAGATCCTGGAGCAGGTCTGGGGATACCAGACCCGCGGCGGCGATCTGCGCACCGTTGACACCCACATCAAGCGTCTCCGCAAGAAGCTGCAGGAGGATCGCGGCGACCACCCGTGGAGCATGGCAACGGTCTGGGGCGTTGGCTACAAGTTCGACGTCGCTCCGTAAGCACGCGCGGCTCGACAACCTAAACGGGGGCCCATGCCTGGACGTGGGTCCCCGTTTCCCGTTTTCGTCGGGCCTAGCCCATCTCCGCCGCGCGCCGGATCGCCTCGGTGTAGACAGTCACGGCCTTGCGGACCTGGTCGATCTCAACCCATTCAAGGCCCGTGTGAGCCTGGGAGATGTCGCCCGGCCCGATGACCACCGACGCGATGCCCGCCGCCGCGAAATTGCTCGCATCCGTGCCGTAGTGTACCGCCGCCGTCGACGCGTCACAGACCTCACGCGCGGCCGATAGAACCGCCTGAGCCCATGGCGAGTCGTCATCGACCTCCATCGGCGAATCGACGATCAATGGCTCGACCGACACCGACGCCATCAGCCCGCGCTCATCCAAGAAGCGCTGCATCGAGTCCACGACATCGGGCAGGTCCTCATCCGGGAGCACGCGCCGATCGATGCTGATCGCGCAGCGGTCCGGCACGCTGTTGACGGTTTGGCCGCCGCTGATGGTGCCGACGCTGAGCGTCCTCGGGCCCAGCCGGGGATGAGGCGGCTCTTCCTGCAGGTCCTTCGCCCACTGTTCCAACGCGCCCACAATCCGAGCCATGCGATAGATAGCGTTGTCGCCTTCCCATGGCGTCGCGGAGTGAGCCGGACGCCCCTTGGCGGTGACCCGCCAGCGAGCCGCGCCCTTGTGGGCGGTCACGACGTCGAGCTTCGTGGGCTCGCCGACGATCGCGTAGTCGGCCGTGAATCCGGAGTCGACCAGCGCCGAGGCGCCGCCGAAACTGTATTCCTCATCCGCGGCCGCGCAGAGCCAGACATCGACCGGCGCTCCGCCCGCCTGAAGCTCGGCGAGCGTGACCAGCATCGCGGCCAGCGACCCCTTCGCGTCACATGAGCCTCGCCCGTGCAGTCTTCCGTCGGCCTGCACGGGATCAAACGGCGCGATCTCCATGTGATCGACGCGCACCGTATCCATGTGCGTCTCAAGCAGGATCGACACGTCAGAGCGACCGCCCTCGACCTTGGCCAGCACGTTCTCCCGGCCCGGTTGCACCAGTTGACGCTCCGAGCGGATGCCGTGCTGGGTCAGGAACTCAGTCACGTAGTCCGCGATACGCGCCTCACCGAACTCGTCCCCGACGGCCGGTTCGCCCATTGGGTTCACGCTCGGGATCGACACCAGGTCGGCAAGGACCTCGATTACATCAGGCATCACGCACCTCGTATTATGCTGGGGAAGTCACGGCCGGGCGACGCGCGCCCGAAGCTGCGAGGGGGATTTCGGATTCGATCGGGCAATGCCCTCCCACGCGCGCTGAATTGCCGGCGGCTACTGGCGGCCTTTGCCGCGCTGGCGCTTGTCGGAGTACATCTGCTGGTCGGCGCGGTGGAGCAACTCGAAGATGGAGCAGGGGTCCTTGGGATCGTAGAACGCCGTGCCCAGACTCACGGACAGCGTGTACGGCCGAGCCTTGCTCGTGTTGTGCTCAGCCATCGTGCGCAAGAGCCTTCCCGGGAGCCGGTCGGTCTCGTCCGGGGGAAAGTCGACCATCAGCACGGCGAACTCGTCGCCGCCGAGACGGGCGATGATATCAGAATCCCTGAAGGTCGTGCGGAAGATGTTCGCGACGTCGTTGATGGCCTGGTCACCATGGGCGTGTCCATGAGTGTCGTTGATGTCCTTCAACCCATCCATGTCCGCATAGAGCAGCATTAGCGCCTTGCCGTGCCGGTTCGCGAGCTTGAGTTGTTGCTCGGAAAGAACGACGAATCCGCGCCTGTTGCTGAGGCCCGAGAGGTCGTCTTGGAGCGATTCCTGTCGGGCCTCCACGAGCAACTGGTGCCGGCCCATCGCAAACCGCACCGCTCGCGGCAGGGGGATCGGGTCCGTCTTGCCCTTGACGATGTAATCCTGGGCGCCCGAATGCAGGGCGTTCATCCCGGCCTCTTCGTCATCCACGCCGGTGAGCACCATGACGGGCTTGCCCAGCGCCGCCGAGCACACGCGCGGAACAGCCTCGATCCCCTGCGCGTCCGGATTGTCCAGATCAAGGAGAATCACATCGGGGTCTGCATCGGTGAAGCCCGCGAGCGCCGAGTCAATGTCCTCGAAGTGAACGACGCGGAACGCGCCGCCCCCTTGCGCCTCCAACACCTCGCGTATGGCAAAGGCATCGGTGTGGTCTGCCTCGATCAACAGAACGGTAACCGCCTCTGCCATCGCGGGTTCACCTCGCTGGCGGGAACGGTCCGCCGGAGTATCGTGGGCTCGGGCAATGCCTCAATTACAACTTCGGCGGGCGCGCCCGAACCCCTGCAAGAGGCGGGTCAGCGGGTAACCTCGATGGTGGTTTCCTCGCCCGTCCTCCTGACCACCACCGTCTCGCGAACGCCATTGCAGACGACTGCCACCGTGACCGCATCATCGCCGGTGGAAACGGTGACTTGTGGCGGCTCCGCTCCCGGCGCCAGTTCGATCACGCTGGCAAACGCTGCCCGTGTCGCGCGCCGACGCGCGATGACCAGAGGGATCTCCTCCGACGGCGGCTGCCCCGGTCCATGCCCGGCGAAGACTTCCGTGTCCGCAGCGCCCGCCATGGTCAGTCGAACGCGCTTGTCGTCACCAAGCGACCACTCCGCCGACCACGCGTCGGAGGTGGTCGCCGCCCTGGTCGAGGCGATGTGCTGATAGCCGGACCCGTCGTGGATGGGCTCGGCGAGCGGCTCCAGCGGCAAGCGGACATCCAGCTCGCCCCGGTTGTGCCACGCCCAATCGTACACGTGCTCGTCGTCGGATTCAGCGGTGACAACATCCACGAGGTGGTCGCCGATCAGCACGACCGCGCGTCTCAACGCAACGCCCGGGTAGGCTCCGTCGGTGGAGCCACTCATGGCCTGGTAGCCGTCCCCCACCTCGAACAGATCCAGCGTGCCGTCGGTCGGTTTCTGACTGGTCTGACCGACGACGATCGTATTGTGCGCGATCGTCTGTCGATACCACGTGCCGTGCAGCGGGACGCCGTATGCCAACCGGCCCGGGTCCGGCGCGATCTCAGAGCCGAGCGCGTAGAGGATCAGCGTCAGCTTGTCCGGGTGCCCGTGTCCGCCTCCATGCTGTCCGTAGTCGAGGTGGGCGTAGACCGCGTCGGGGCCGGAGCCCTTCCGCAGAATCGCGGCGCCTAAGCCCCCGAAGTCCCGGCTCTTCAGCTCAGGCAACGGACGTTCCTCGAACTCGTCCGGCCCGAGCAGCAGCGCCTCCAAAGACGTCCGCCCGCCGAGCGCGGCGACCGTCAAGTAGGCTGGATCATCCCAGCGGATCCCGGCGACCGCGTAGTTCGCTTCCTGATTCGCCAGTTGGAACTTGTCCGAATCGTTCACCGCCGGGAAACGTGCGTCCGGCGTTACGTACTCCAGCGGCGCGTCGAACAGCGACCGATAGCGGTCATCGGCATACAGATTGACGCCCGCGTTACGCGCCATCTCCGAGGTGTAGACCAGCGCGCGAACGCTGTAGAAGTGATACGCGGCGGCTCCCTCGTACCAGAATCCATCGGACAGAATGCTATTGGCCATCTGGAACCGGAACCCGCTACGACCCTCGATCGCCCACCCCGCAAGCTGGGCATCCCGCAGGCAGAAACCGACCGCGCCGACGCCGGCGTTGTGCCACGTCTGCCAGTTGCTGATCCCCGCGTTGTGACGCATGATCGTTTCGCATGAGGGTCGCAAGAAGTCGTCCTCGATGCGCGCCCTATCCTCATCGCTGAGGCTGTTGTAGATCAGGTCATACGCCCACGCGACGCGGATGATGGAGACGGCCTCATCGAGCGTCTGCGCAAACCGGCGTCCGCCGGAGTTGCTCACCTTGCCCCGCGTATTATGGATCTCGTAGCCACCGTACTTGTCGGCATACTGGAGGAGAATCTCGCGGGCCGAGTCGGCGTACTTCGCCTCACCCGTCCAGGCGTAGGCGAGCCCGAGGTCCTGCATCTTCGACGTGTACGCGCTGTGCGTGTAGGTGATCTGCACGTCGTCATAGGGCCAGCCGGTGAAGACCTCACCGTCGACCGGACAGACGTGGCGCGTGGGGCCCTCGCCCTTGAGGTGACGGCCGTGGGTCGGGCACGAGTACCAGTGCGACCACTGTCCGCCCTTGTCGGGCACTTCGACGGGGTCGTCGAGCGCGGCGTCGGCCGCGGCGATGATCTTGTCGTAGATCTTCTTGGCCCAAGGCTGAGCTGCGGCCCGCGCCTTTGCCGCGGCCAGCTCCTCGCTCGTTGCCAGCAGGCACGGGTACTCCGCCGGCGGCAGGGGCACCATCGCGTTCACGGTGATCGGGGGAACGGTCGCGCCATCGGGTGGGTCCGCGAGCTCCACGACACATGCCTCCCGCGTGAGGGGTTTCCGGTTGGACGCCCTGTCTCGGTCCATGCGCAGGACCAGTTCGATCTCGCTCGTCTCGCCCGCGCCCAGCACTTCCGTCTGCTCGCTAGCCAGCGTGGCTTGGAACGCATCCAGTCCATCGGCGTCGACCTTCAGGCGATACGCCCTCGCCTCATCCCCACGATTCGTGACGGAAAGCTGCCATGTCGCGGAGTACGTCTCGTCGGTCTGCTCGACGACCGGATTGCTTGACTTGAATGACACGACGTCCCGTTCGAGCGCGACGTCATCGATGTACAGCGCGGTGTCGGCCTTCGCCGAGTGATCCCAACCACCCGTGTGGATCCGGAACGAGTCGATCTGATCCCAGCCTCGCGGATTACGGGTAGGCTGGATGTCGCCGCCGAGGTGGAGATGGAACTGCTTCCACCCGGCCCAGTCGACGCGGAAGTGATGGAAGTAGTAGTCCCAACCCGCAGCGTCCTCGGGGTCCTCGGAATCGAGCACGAGGGTCAGCTTGGCGTTGTTGGCCACTGCCGAGTACATCCAGAATGTCAGCCGGGCGTACTCGCTCCAGTCCTTCGGCACGACGTCGGCCGGGACGACGAGGTTCGGGTTCTCGGGGTGGTTGACCCAGGCGGCCGAGGCCTCCCCCTGTTTGACGAACTCACTGTTTGCCACCGTGCCTTCCCACGTCGCGCCCTCCTCAAAGTCGTCGAGCACGAGCCGAGCCGGTCCGCCGAACGCCGTCGTCGTCAGCACCGCCAACGCAATCGCGATCATGTGGTTGACTCCCAAGGTGTGCCGAACTGCTCGCTCGAGCAGATCTCACTCATCGGCTTTCTGGGTCGAGCATCCGGGTCAGCATCCGGCACGCCGATTGGCGTCAGGCAGAGGATCTCAAGCTCGGGCGGGATCCCGAGCACCGCCCTAACCTCGTCCTTGTCCATGGCGCCGATCCAGCACGTTCCATACCCGAAGGCAGTCGCCGCGAGGACCATATTCTGAAGGGCAATCGAGGCATCGACGCGCTGCCAGTCGCTCTCGGCGGGGAGACCGCAGACACAGACTGTCACATCCGCGTCCGCCATGAACATCTGCCCCGCACAGGCTTTCGCAACCGCCTCTCGACGCTCCGGATCGCGCACCACGATGAAGTGCCACGGTTGACGGTTCCTGGCGCTGGGGGCTTGACGGCCCGCTTCGAGAATCTGCTCGAGGTGATCGTCGGGGACCGGATCAGGGACGTAAGCCCGGACGCTGCGGCGGTTCCTAATGGCCTGAATGGTGTCCATGAGAGGTCTCCTGGCTGGATTCGTGCGGATGGGACACGGGCATCACATCCGCGTCGGCGAACAGGTCTGCGTGGGGTGCTGGCGAGGTAACGGGGGCCTAGAACGACTCCGTCGCCGCCCAAGCGGTGTTCCCTGGCCGCTCGGCCGACGACGGGGGCTCCTCCCCCGGTTGTCCTTTCGGAAATACCACCAAGGGGCGAGCGATGAGGCTTCAGCCTGATCGAGCTGTACTTGGATAGACGTACTTCGGGCCGTTTGGTTCTGCGAATGTGACACAGCGCACACTTCCCGACACGCCATGGCTTGATTCGCCCTCATGCCTCGGCGTCCACGATCTCAAGATTGCCCCCGCACGAGGGGCACTTGTGTCCGGGTTCACGGATTGAATACTCGCTTGCACAGTACGAGCATTTCTTCGATTTGCGGATCTCCCGCATCCCGGCGAAGGCGTAGTAGAGGTCGTCTCCGCGGATGAGGTGCTCGGCGAGCCCCTGCTGCACGTGCCGCTCCAACGAGGCCGAGGCGTCGGCGACTGGCACCCGCAAGCCGCCGGCGACCTCCCCCACCGTCACCTCGCCACCCGACAGTCGCGCGAGCGCGAGGACCCGCTCGTCGACGCTCTCAGGTGACGTCTGGGCGAGCTTCGCCAGGTGGCGCACTGTGAAGATCGATCCGGCGGCCCCGATGACCAGCATCGTCAGCCCGATGACTAGGATGTGCGGTTTGCCGCCGCTCCCAATCATGAACGTGAGACCAACAAGGATCAGGATGATCGCAACGACCAGAAGGCACCCGGCACCGAAGTACATCGATGACTTGCTTCCCATCGCCATTCCTCCAGGGCCCTCAGGGCCGAAGGTATCGTAGCAGCGTGGATGGAAACGTCTCCGATCTTTGCCCGAGGAGGGCCGCTATGCCCACAGCAATTCGTCCCGCCGTCGCTGATGACATGCCCAGACTCCAGGAGATCGTCACCCAGATCTGGGCGATCGGATCCGACTGGGAACTGGAGGAGAAGTACGGCTCCGTCGGAGACGAATCGTGGGACCGCTGGCTGGTCCCCAAAGTCATGTCCCGCCTCTGGGACGAGATCGCCGCGACGCTCGTGACCGAGGTCGATGGCGAGATCGCCGGCTTCATCTCGCACGCGCTCAACAGCGCCCGGCGCGTTGGCTCGATCCACTTCAACGGCGTGGCGCCTGAGTTTCGCGGAAACGGAATCGGCACCCGCCAAGTCGAGCATGTTCTGGGTCTCATGCGCGAGGCCGGCATGGAGATCGCGGCTGTGGGGACGGGGATGAACGACGGCCACGCGCCCGCGCGCCGCGTCTATGAAAAGGCCGGCTTCGAGCCGGTCATCGAGTACCGCATGTACGCTCAACGGCTGTGATCCGCTGCCGTCAATCGCCGACCACGCCCGGCAGGTCCAGCGCGCCGCGAGTCTCCGTGGCGAAGCGTCGCAATGTCTTGATGGCCGCGACGGGATTGACGTGTGGCGCCAAGTCGAGCAATCCCGGGTAGGCCATCAGCAGCTCCGTGTCGGTCTGCGAGGAGAACCGCCGCACGAAGGTGATCAGATCGACCAGGTTCGCTCGTGCGGCGGTATCCGGAGCCGTCAGCCCGCCCGTGCCCAGAGGATCTCGCATGTGGGCTTCCTTCGGCAGGCCCGCCGCATCCATCGAGACGGCTCTCACCATGCATGGGATGCACGCGCCGCACGGTCGTGACATCCGCCCCGCCATCCAGCAGGATACCGCCCCCTGGATTTCCTCAATGCCAAAGTGCTGACTGAGCACGTCTCGCACCAACTCGCCTTTGGTGTGGTACACGAACGGGTTGGCGACCGCGATGTCGAGGCCGAGCGCGGCAACAAGTTCGCTGAACGCGGAGAGTGTCTGCGGGCGCGTCCCGGCGGTGGACTGGCCGCCAACGCGCGCCTCGGTGAGTGGCAAGTTCGCCGCCAACAGCCCATTCTCCGGGCAGACCAACTCTCGCGCCCCGGCCAGGTGGCAGGCGACGGCCCCGAGCGTCAGGTAGAGGAATGAGCGGGCGCGTTGCGAGGTCTCTCGTTCATCCGGCGGCGGGAACGGGTGGGACGTGTCAGCCGCGCGAGCCGGGCCGCAAGGGACGGCCACGAGCCTTGCGCCTTCGCCGAAGCGGCGCGTGAGGCACCCGTGGACATGCGTCTGCGAGGCCGCCACGGTCGCGTTGTGGGGTCGGTGGGCGACGAAGACTGTCTTGCGACCGGCCGCCAGCAGCACCGCTGCGCCGGCGAAAGAGTCGAGGCCGCCCGACAGCAGCGACACGCAGTCGGCTTCGACCTCCGGCGCGGAAACGCCATCCGAAGCCTCGTCTTCAGCCTCGCGCGCGCAGAAGCCGAAGACATAGGCGTCTTTGCACAGCACGTAGAGAAATCGCGCGAGCTGTGGCTCCACGGACGACCAGAAGTCGGGATCTCGCACGGGCACGAGGAACGAAGTCGAGCGGACCCAGTCCTCGTTCCGCCCGCGCGCAAACGCCAAGTCGGCTGAATAGACGGCCAGCGCGATCTCAAGAAAGTCCCGTAGCCGCGAGGGAATGGCGCCGGGCAGCTCTGCCGTGATGCGATCCAGGTCAAGCGCCACGTTCCGCCGATCGCCGTCGAAACAGACGGTGAGGTCGGGCTGCGCGTGGCCCGGCGGAGCATCACCCGCTCCGCCGGCCACGACCACTGTGCGCTGAGAGGGGGTCATGCGATCCCTCCCAGGGCTCGAAGACTCTCGCCCAGAGCCGTCTTCAGCACGCCGCGATACTGCGAAGTGCTCGCCGGTCCCGCGTCGGCCGCGCGCCACAAGTCGTCCTCGAGGCCGCCTAGCTCCAACCCACGCGTGGTGCCCTCGCAGATGGCGGAGATGTCGCTCGTCAGTCTAGCCGCGTCAGCAACAGTTCCCAGACGCCCGCCACCTACGTGCGCCGGGAGGTCGCGCTCGACGAAGTACCTGAAAGCGTAAGACACGTCCTGAGCGAGGAACGTGCCGGCAAGCTCGGACAGGCGTCGCTCGGCTGCGTAGCGGGCCAATGCGGCGCGAACGGCTTCTGAAGTGTCATCCGCGCCCTGACCGACCTCAAGCGCGGACGCGGAGAGCGCGTCCAATGCAATCTCGCCAAAACGCGAAGCCTCGCGCGCATCGATGATCGATCGCTCGGCCGTCGACCTCAGAGCGGCTGCGAGATCCCAGGAGGCAGGCAATGCGGGGGATACGGAGAGCTGGGCAGCGTCGATCGCGCCCGTGCTGGCGCCCGTCAGCGTACCCATGCACCGGGCGACCGCCGCGTCGGCCATCTGCTCGCGCGTCGTAGGAGTTAGCGCGTCGACGATCCCCGAGACGATGGCTTCGGGTGGAGCTTCCGGGTCGGCGTAAAGCCTCTGGACCCGGTCCCAAGCCGGCGTGCGCGGCGACCTGTGACTAGAGGATGTTCCCATTGGTCGATTCTTGGGTGATGTTTCCCCTCTCGATGCCCAAACCCCTCCGCCACGAAGAGGAGATGCGGCGCGCATCCGGGAAATGCAGGGCCACAGACCAATGGACGATAGACACTCCGGACAAGACAGACCACGCAGTAACGGGCCCTGCGCTTGCGGCAGCGCGCTGCCGGCGGCGCTGTGCTGCGACGCGCGACGCGCGTTCGCCGGCGAGACTCAGCCCGCGTCCTTCGTCCCCACCGACGAGGTCGATATCACCGCGGCCCAGTGGGAGCTGTCCATCGCGACGGTGCAGGCGATCGTGACCGTCTTGCCGGACGTTCCCGTTCCGCTGCTCGGCAACCGCACGCCCAGGGCATTGTGCGCGGCCGGCCCGGAAGAACGAGCCGCAGCCCATGCCTACCTGGATTCCCTGGCCAACACGGCCGAGGCGGTTGGGATCGAGTTCCCGAGCGGCGACATCGTCCGCGAGATGTTCACGCCCGAGACGCGCAAGCACTCGTGCGACGACCGCGACAATATCACGCTCGCGATGCTGACGCTCCAGCTTCTGGCGCGCGGCTTTGAGGAGCCGGCAGTGCTCGGCGCGCACAGGCTGTTCCGCGACATCAAGCGCGTGATGGCTGAGCATTTCCGCAAGCCCAATTCGTTTGCCGCGTCGGTTGACTTCGCGCTGTGCTGGATGCACTTCCGGCCGGAATCGCGCCAGGAGGTCGCCGACATCTACCAGGTCGGCGACGCAACGGTCGCGAAGCACTTCGGCGCCATGAAACAGGAGCTGAAGCTCGTCTGGTATGACCCCCGCTACGCCGTCCAGGACCCCGAGTGGCAGGAGATGCTCGAGCGCCACGCGCAGGCGATGGCCAACGGCGAAGCCGCGGACCCCGAGTAGACCCCAGATCAACCACGTCTGGCAGGAAGGTTGCAGGGCACGTGCCCGTAGGTGCGCCTGAGGGGAGGGTGTGCGAGTGGCAGCAAAGCGTCTTCGCAAGCGCAAGCCAAACAGCCGACCGCCGTGGTCGCCTGCGACGCCGGATGCGGAAGAGCACGCCGAGCCGTTCATGCTCACCTGCACCGGTTGCGGCCAACCCGTCGAGAGCACTGAGCACGCGTGTCCGAGCTGCACTACGGTCTTCCACCAACGGCCCGGCACGGCGCCGCGGATTGAGAGTGGCCAGACGCCGCGACAGCTTGACGCCGAGGCTGTTGAGTTCTCCGACCGTATGGACGGGATCGAGAAGTGGACGCGGATCATCTGCATCCTGATCGGGACACTCGCGGCGATTGCCTTCGTCACGCTGCTGCTGCTTGGCTCGATTCGCGGATCGTTCCTCTTCGTTGTGATCGCGCTGGTCTGCCTGGCGCGAGGTCTCTACGGCGGCGACAAGGACCTTCACGTGTTGGAGTGGTTCGGCGGGTGGTCGTACGGACGTTGGCGATTCCGGCGGTAGGCATCTGGCCGCTCATGTCCTCTGCCAAGCGCCGCCCGTGACCGGGCGCGCGCTCGGAATGCGTGTGGTGAGAATCCATGTCAGCACAGCGTGTCCGTAGGCCGAACGCGTCGCGGGGGTGGCTGCAGTGGCTCGTCCCGCCAAAGCCGGCGGACGCGCCCGAGCGGGCGATGCTAACATGCACGGCGTGCTTCCGCCCGGTTGAGCCCGCCGAGCACTGCTGCCCAGACTGCGAGACTGTCTTCTATCAGCCGCCCGACACTGCCCCTCGCATCCCGGTGTCTGACACGCCGAGCCAGCCCGACGCGAAGACGGCCGAGTTCTCAGAGAGGATGGAGCGGGTGGATGGCTGGCTGCGAGCGGCTTGCCTCACTGGGGTCGGCCTATCCGCGGGTGCGCTTGTCGCGGCGCTCGCCACCGACAATGGCCACATGTGGTGGACGCCCGTATCGATCGCCCTGGCCTGCCTGGGTCGATACGCCTTCATCGGCAATGCCGACCTCTAAGCTTCGGACTGGGCGCCGGTAACCGTCTAACCCCCCATCTCCTCCGCCAGGAAACACGCCAACACCTTGCAGACATTGACGAGGCTGTCGATCTCGACGTGCTCGTCGGGCGAGTGCGCGAAGCCTGATTTGCCCGGCCCAAACAGCACCGTCGGTGTGCCCGCGTGATGCGCGTAGTAGCAGGCATCGCTCCAACCGACCATGTGATTGAACTCCGGCGTCGTCCCGATCATCTCGCCATGCATCGTCGCCAGCCGCTGGATCGCCGGCGCGTCTTCAGGCACGCTGAAGGGCACGAGGTCTTTCACCCACTCGACTCGCGATGGGTGCCCGCTGAGCCACTCGTCCCCCGCGTCCGCACCAGCGATTGCCGCCTCGAAGCCCTCTCGGATCGGCCCCGCGCCAAACGAATGCCCGGCTTGCTCGGCGGAGAGCGCCTCGTCGTAGTGGTAGACCATGTTCAGCGACATCCGCGCCTTGCCCGGCACGACGGCCGGGTGGACACCGCAATCCAATATGCCGATGTTCGTCCGACAGTCCGGGCGCGCCGCGAGGCGGCCGTTGCCGAAGTCGTCGATGGCTGACTTGACGATCAGCGCTTTGTCGAGCGCCGACACCCCCGTGCCATACGCCGCGTGGCCTTCCTGGCCGGTCACGTGCACGTCCGCGGTCAGGCATCCATAGCACCCCAGCGTCATCGCCCCATCATTGCCGTCGAGGAAGATCGCCAGGTCGCCCGTGTAGCCTGCGTCGACACAGGCCACCGTCCCCGCGCCGCTGCCGTTGCACTCCTCATCGACCACGCTCTCGAAGATGATCTTGCCGTTCAGCTCGATCCCGGATTGAGCCAACGCCTCAAGCGCGCAGAGACCGACGGTCAGCCCGCCTTTGCAGTCCGTCGGACCGCGACCCCAGATCTGGTCGCCGCGAATCTCGGCCGCGAACGGATCGCAGTTCATATCGGCCGCGCCGACGGTGTCCATGTGCCCGTTGAGGATGATCGTCGGTCCGCCCGAGCCGTACTCGATCTCGCCGACGAGGTTAGGCCGGTCGGTGAAGTCGCGTCCTTGCGGCCCGATGACGCTCATGCGTTCATAGATGTCCGGCGGCGGCTCAAACAGCGTCACCTTCGCGCCAAGCGCCTCCAGCTTCGGCACGAGATGCTCCTGCCCGGCCTTCTCTCCCGCCGCGTTCGGGTCGCCGCTGTAAGGGTTGACCGTGTTGATGTTCACGAGCCCTCGGCATGTTTCGACGATCCGATCTCGCATCGCGTCAACGCGCGCCGCTAGTGCTTCTCGCATTGGCACCCTCCGTGTAGGAGCTGCTTCAGCTGCGACATGTCCACCGTCGTCTATCTCACCCGGCCCACTCCAACTTCGGCTCGCCCCACACGGCCCAATCCCAGCCAGAGTTGCCGAGGGAGTCCGTCACCAACGAGACCAACACCGTGTCTCCGCGGCCATGGATATTGACCTCGCCGTCCACCCACCCCTTCGGCGCATCGAAACGCTCGCGCCACGCGGACTGACCATTGATCTCCACCCCCATCGATGCCTGCTTGCCGCCATCCCTGAGGCCGCATGAGAAGGCGAGTTTCACCGGCTCTCGCGGGAGCTTCAGCACCCAGTCCAGACGCGTCTCTCCCTGCCAGGGCGGGTGCGCGCTGATGCCGCGAATCGACCGCCCGCCGATCTCGAACTCGTCCACCATCCCCGCGCCCCAGACGCTATGCTCGACGACCCGCCCGCCGACGGAGATGTTCGTGGTGAAGGGCAGATCGATGAGCGATACTGGCCCGCCGACATCCGCCACTTCGTAGGCGTGGATGAGCGTCCAAGGGTCGATGCCCTCGATCACGGCGACGGGCTCGCGATCCGTTTGGATGGTTGCGCTGATGGGATCGGCGCGCGGCAAGCCGACGACGATGCGCGGCTCGGCGATGGCGGCCCAGTCGTATCCAGCGTCGCCAAGTTCGCCGGGATCAACCGACAGCTCGAGTTCGACCGTTTGACCGGCGAACGCTGCTAGATCAACATCCCGGTCGGCCCACCGCCGCGAGGCATGTTGCCACTGCGCCAGACGGTCACCATCCACGCGGACCGTGGCGCGAATCCCATCGCCGGGCGCTTCGCCGCGCTGGCGAGCCGGGAGGTCGCGAAGGCCGGTGGCGAGTCGCAGCCAGAGCGGCTGGCGGTCTGGGAGCCGGAGCCGCCAGCGCAGCACGGTTTCGGCCTCGGGCGTCGCTCCCTCGTCGAATTGCCAGGGCGGGTGAACCAGTATCGCGTCGCGCTCGTCCCCGCCGCAGATCGCCGAGGCCGGAGCGACCTGGGCCCCATGCCCGATGGCAAGCTCTGCACCGTCAACTCGGATGAAGAACACGGGCGGCTGGCGCAGGAGATCAACAACTATCTCGGGCGCGGGCTTCAGCCGCGCGAAGGCGCGCTGCGCGTTCTCGCCGGCGGTCACTCGCACGGGTTCGGAGCAATCGGTGAGGCCGAATCCGGAGCGGCCCGCGTCGCCTTCGGGCAAGTACACGTGCTCGGGCCAGAGGCCGAAAGCCGTGCCGTTGCGCCACGCCCTCCAGTGCGGAATCGGCTCATTCGACGTGGCCGCGCCTTCGACGATCTGCGTCGCGTCCGCCAGCGCCATGCGCGTCCCCGGCTCATCCGCGTTTAACGCCTTGTGGATCGTCAGCCCCGGCAGCGCGCCGATGCAGTCGTGGACGCCTTGGAACGTGAACCACGCGCGCCGATCCCAGTGGGTCCCCACCTGCGTCGGCACGGCCAAATGGTGGTAGGTCTGCGAGTAGTCCTGGAAGATGAAGCTGCTGACGGGATGGTGGTCGCCATGCTTGGCGTCCATGTTGTCCATCGCCGCCGCGCCGCTTTGCACGAAGCTCGCGCCGAGCAGGTTGTGGCTCTGCGCCTCGACGCTCAACGCGACCTCGGGAAGCGCCTCGCGAATCTCACGCACCAGCAACTCGGCGCCGCGAGCGGGATTGATGCCACCTACCGGGCCGGGGAGCGAGTTATTGAACGCGGGGTAATCGAGGTGGATCGCATCGAAGGGCGTGTCCGCGTAAGCTGCGGCGTAGGCATCGACGAACAGGCGCCGGACCTCGGGGAAGGCGGGGTTGAGCATGACGATCTCAGTCGGCGCGCCGCTGCCGAGCATCCACCCCACGATGTTCCCATTCTGAGGGTAGCGCTCGGCGAATCTCTCGTATTGGGGGTACAGCTCGTGCCTTGGCCCAATGCCGAGCAGATTGCCATGGACCATCACCCGGAAGCCCATCTCTCGAGCCGCCGGGATCAGCTCGCGAGCATGCGCCGAGGGCGTGAAGTCCGGGTAGTCGACGTCGTATGGAAGCTCGCGCCAGTGGGGATAGTAGAGCACGGCCCGGGGCGGATCCGCGACCTGCGCAAATCGCCTGAGCGCATCGATGTCGACGTCGCCGGCAAGCTCTGCGACGCGCGTGATCCGCGCCCCCCAGGCCGGCGAATTCGGCGGCTGGCGCTCGGACCGACGCAGCGCCTCGCGGTAGATTCCAGCGCCGACTTGCCACTCTCCCTCGTACCCGAGAAAGCGCCACGTCGGGCCAGCGATCTCGATGACTTCCTCCCACGGCGGATCCGCCTGGCGCCTCAGCGCGAACGAGACCACTCCCGCCGCGCGCTGCGCTTCGATCGACACGAAGGGGTAACTCGCGTCGTCCGCATAGATGAGCACTCCGCCCGCCGCTCCCTGAACGAGCACCATCGGCGCCTCAAGGCCCCATGCCGAGTAGGCATAGTCCTCGCGCCATGGCTTGCAGTCGCCATCAATCTCGATGCCGCCCATAGCGGGGATGATGAGTCGGACCTCGTCTAGCCCAAACGGCCCGACGACGATGCGCGACTCCGTCAGCAGACCTTCGCCTTTACGCGCTGTAGCTGTCGCCGTGACCGCATCACCATCCACCGCCAACGTAACGTCCGTCAACTCATCCATGGCGGGCAACGTGGCAAATGGATCCGGGTCGACCGCGGCATAGTTCTCGCCGGTGATCCGGTTGGAAACAGCAGCGATGCGGCCGTCGGTCAGGTCGAGGGAAACGGTGCGACTCTCGAGGGGAGCGGCGGCGGCGACTCCAGCGCAGAGGAGCGCTGCGATCATCAGGAATCCTCCAGCAACCCGGGCGGAAGGCCCGTGCTGATGGTGTAGCTGTAGCCTTGCTCGGTCAGGAAGAGCTGGCGGTTCGCGCTGAACTCCTGCTCGCGAGTGTCCTTGGTGACCAGCGTGTAGAACCGCGCCTGGCCGCCATCCGCCTTCGGACGCAAGATGCGCCCCAGGCGCTGCGCCTCCTCCTGGCGCGAGCCGAAGGTGCCCGAGACCTGGATGGCGACGTTCGCGTCGGGGAGATCGATCGCGAAGTTGGCGACCTTCGAGACCACCAGCTGCTTCAGCTCGCCTCGGCGGAACTGCCCGTATAGCCTCTCGCGTTCCTTGTTCGGCGTCCGCCCGGTGATGATCGGGGCCTTGACGACATCCGCGATCGCGTCGAGCTGAGAGAGATACTGCCCGATGATCAGCACTTGGTCATCGCAATGCCTGGCGAGGAGTTCAAGCAGGATCGGAATCTTGGCTGGATTCTCAGCGGCGAGGCGGTACTGGATCCCCCGCGTCGCGACCGAGTACTCGACCCGCGATTCCGTCGGCATCGGCACGCGGATCTCCGCGCAGAGCGCCTGCGCGATCCAACCTTTTGACTCAAGGTCCTTCCACGGAATGTCGTAGCGCTTCGGCCCGATCAGCGAGAAGACTTCGCTCTCGCGTCCGTCCTCACGCACGAGCGTCGCCGTCAGCCCGAGCCGCCGTCGCGCCTGGATGTCGGTGGTCGCGCGGAACACGGGGGCGGGCAGCAGATGCACCTCGTCGTAGATGATGAGCCCCCAGTTATTCTCAGTCATCAGCTTCAGGTGCGGGAAGTCGGCCTTCTTGCTCGGCCGCCAGGTCATGCACTGGTACGTGGTGATCGTGACGGGCCGGACTTCCTTCTTGTCGCCGGTGTACTCGCCGATCTCATCCTCGCCTAGCGTTGACTTGTCGCGCAACTCGTCTATCCACTGACGGACCGCAACCGTGTTCGTCGAGATGATCAGAGTCCAGCACTTCAGCGCCGCTATCGCGCCCATGCCGACCATCGTCTTGCCCGCTCCACATGGCATCACGATGACGCCGTTCCCGCCGTAGACCGTGCCGCCCGCGTGAAACGCGCCGACCGCGTCGGTCTGGTAGTCGCGCAACCCAAACTCCCCACCCGATCGCGAGACATCCAGCAACCCCACCTCAAGCGGCTCGCCGGGCGTGTACCCGGCGAGGTCTTCGACGGGCCATCCGAGCTTGACGAGCTTCTGTTTGATCTGTCCGCGCGCCGCCGGGTCGATGAGAATTGCCTGCGGGCTGATGCGGTGGGCCAGCACCGAGTAGAGGTCGCGCTGTCCCTCGAGTTCTGTCAGCAGCAATTCGTCCTCGGAGACCAGCAGGAGGTGCCCGTTCTTGCGGATCAGCTTCAGCCGGCCGTAACGGCTCATGTAGTCGCGAACGTCCTCCAGCACGTTGCCGGGGACGTCGTACTTGCTCAGGTCCTCAAGCGCCTCGGTGATCTGCGGGGGGGCCATGCCTGTCGCGGCCGCATTCCACAGCGACAGCGGACTGATCCGATAGGTGTGGACGTACTCGGGCGACTTCACAACCTCTGCAAACCGCGCGAGTCGATCCCGCGCCTCTTCGTATCGAGGGTTTTGCACCTCTAGCAATATCGTACCGTCGCTCTGCACGATGAGCGGGTTCGCGGGGTCCATGGTCACCTGCGTTCCTGTTTGCCGGCGCCGGATACGTCATCAGGCCACTGCGCCGGCTCGTCAAGCAGCACGATTCGGTCCATCCGACCAACGTCGAAGGTGCGATGCGATTCCCGCGAGTGGCAATACGCCTGCAGGCGCTCCTGCCCCCATCGAGATCGCTCCAACACGCGCGGGCTGAGCGTCCACTCGCTTGGATGCTCGCCCTTCAGGACCGACTGGTATAGCACCAGCACTCGCTGTCCGGACTCGACCGCGTCGTTGACGAGCTGCGTCCGCTCAGCCTCAGCGTCGCCGGCTTCCCAACGTCTGCGTCCCCATGCCTGCGCCGCGGCCGACCGCGTCTGAACGAGACTGACGGGCACGTCGTCGGTCGATGTTGGCATCGCGCCGATATCCACGCCCGCGTCGTTCAGGAACTCGCGAAGGTCTTCCGCTAGCTCCGGTTTCACCACAAACACAGACCCGCCAAGGGAGCCCACGACCGCCTCGCGGACACGCGGCACGCTGAGCACGTCAGCCACCGCATCCGGCGGCAGCGACAGGACCGTGACCTCGTCGAGCTGAGCGTCGCCATAGCGTCCGAGCCAGCCTCGGATCTTCAGCACTTGCTCCGCGCTGGGAGCGCCCTCGACGCCCGCCTCCAGAAAGCCCTCTACGTCCCGCGGATCGACGCCGAGGTCAAGTCCCCGACGAACCGCGTCGCGACTCAGTTGGTAATGCCCCGTCGCCTCATCCAAGTCGGCGACATGCCCAAGCAGGTGAGAGACATACCAGTGCCACTTGGCCTCAATGGGCTCGGCCTGCATCGACAGCCCGAGGCGAAACGCGTCCGCGACGCCCGCCGCGTGATCGACAACCCGCGCGTCCATCCTCTCGGCGAGCTGTTCCTCGATGCGGTCGCGTCCACCGGCCAAGACGCGGGCGGCTGTGGGGCCGAGCCTCTCCAGGCAATCCGCGTCAAACTCATCAAGTTCCTCGGGCGTGTCCGCCTCGAGAATCCACGCGCCGTGGCGCAGCTCGTAACGCTCGAACGCGTCGACCCACTCGTCGATCGAGAAGGCCACATTCTGCGGCACGGTCACGCGCCCATGGTCGTTGAGCGTCGTCGTGATCTGCTCGCGGGTCATGCCGCCTTCGAAGCCCGCCGTCACTGAGGCCTGCGTGATGTGAAGCATCGCCGCGCGGTCGAAGGACGTCAGCTCGGCCACTCGCGACAACCGCCAGACCGTCCCAATGTTGTCACCGCCGCCGTCGGCGATGATCTCGAAGTTCGGCTGCACGAAGAACCGACCGGGCGCGTCGTCAGGCTCATCGATGGGCGCGTCGTCGGACGATAGCGCTGCCGCCCCCAGTTCGGTGATCCGGAAGACGACGCCGTCCGCCCCGTCTCCCACCTCAACCAGCCCGATCCGCGCCAGGGCCTCGACAATGAACTGCTCGATGAAGACGCCTTCGACCGCGGACCAGCCGTCCCACATCCCGACCGGCTCCGGATCGCTGGCGCCGAGGCTGAGGATCCCGCGATACTCGGGCTCGGTGACCGCGCCGTTCCACCTCGGCGCGTGGCGGCGGATGAGGAAATCCGGATTCGCGCGCATCATGCCCTCGGCGAACGCGCCGACGCTGTGCCACGTGCCAGGTGTCGCGATGCGGGCCAGGACGTCCACGAGCTTCCGCCGCGCCCCCACTCGCCGCCCGGGACCTGGCAGATCGCTGCCGTCGCGCGAGAGCGCCGGTGGCTTCTCAAGCACGACCGACGCGGAGGTCTCCAGCTCACCCCAACGCGTCTGAGCGATGGCCGCGTCGAGCAACCAGGAGGCCTGTCGCTGCAGTCCGACCGAGAAGAACTCGTCGGCATGGGCGCATGGCCGCAGCCGCTGCTCCGAGATCGCCGCGACCTCCGCCTGCAGCGCGATCGCAACCAACCACATCAGGCCCGGCGCTTCCTCAAGCCTGCGCGCGTGCTTGTACCGGTCGCCATCGTCTACGGCCGCCGCGAGGTCCACAAAATCGGTCTGGCCCAGGCTTCGGGACGTGCTCAGCACCTCGGGGCGTCGCTCGTCGATGAACCGCGCCAGCAGGAACAACTCGCGGATTACCTCGCCCGGCGCCGCGCGACGTTTCTCATGCGATCCCGGCGCGACGGGCAGGGGCGGCTCCGGCTCAATGTCTACGGCCTTTGCCGCGATCTCGTCGGGCACCCACAGCCTGCCCGCGGGAAGCAGCGTCCACTCGGGGTCGAGGCCGGCATCATCATCGTTCGAATCTCTCGTCGGCTTGCTCGTCGAGGCGACATGAAACACCAGCCCCCGCTCGACCAGCGACTGCAGCGTCGTGCTGGGCTCGGCTCCGCCACGACGCCTGAGCCACCAGTCCACCGCGCCGATTCTCGGCTGGCCGCCCGCTCGCGCCATGAACGCCAGCAGGGCTAGCTCGCCACCGTCGGCGCCGGCCAGCATCGCGTCGACGCGCTCAGGCCGCAGCAGAGCCTCCGCGAGTTTCGGGATCATTTTCTCGCGCTGAGCAGGCAGGCGCTTGCCGGCCTGCTTCTTGAGCAGGCACAGCAACTCGTCCGGGTAGCCATCGATCACCCAATCAAGGCTCTCACGCATCGTGCCCGAGTCGTGCATGCGCGGGTTCTCCGGTGCTCCCAAAAAAGCGCGCGTTACGCGTCGCCTCGCGTCGAGTCATCGTCCGTCGTTATTCGTGGGGTGAACCCGGCTCGCGACAGACCCTCTCGGAGGGTCTCGACGCGTCGGTGGTCGATCCACGCCACCGTGGATGATAGCCGGGGACCGATGCACAGGCGGCCGGCGTCGGTGGCCTGCGCCTCGGCGAGGGCGTCGTCGTCCCTTGTCACCAACACAGCAGCATTCTTGTGTAGCTTTATCATGGCCATTCCGGTCCGGAATTCCGGCATCCATTAGTGCCGAACCAAGGTAGCCCAGTTCGCGGGCAATCTGAGTTTGCCCTCTGTGATTTCAGGGGAAATCCGTGATCAGGATTACGGAGGTCAGTCATCGACTCGCCCAGCGACGCTCGCCAACCACTCGCGGGCGCGCCGACGCTGCGGGCTGTCCTTGCACATCCAGAGATCGGTGTGAGGATGGATAACCTTGCCTTCGGGGATATCGAACAACTCCGTCACCGGGACATCGAGGAACGAGAACTCGCCGAGATCGACGTGTGGCTGAAGGTAATCTCTGACCACCCTTGTGCTTCCGCCCTGACAGATCAGCTGCGGGCGCCCGGCCAGGCGCTCAAGCCTCTCAAGCGCGGATGCTCTGTCGCAGCCCGCGTGCGGCCATTCGAGGATGCCGTCGTAGTGATCGTGGGTGATGAAGCCCTTCCACAGGCTCGCGATCTCCTCGTCCGCGAGGCCCAGGTAGTTGCAGCCAATAGCGCCTCGAGAGAACCCACATAGGACGATGCTGTCGGGATCGCCGCCGAACTGGTCACAGACGCGAGGGAGGTTGACCTTGCAGTACTCGAGCGTTGCCTCGAGGTCGCCCCACCACGTCACCGCGTTCCGCTGGCGCCCCTGCTCGACATACGCCATGCCGACCCAGATGAAGCCCGTTCCGCCACTAAGCCCATAGCCCAGATTCGCCCCACGCACTTCGCCCGTCGAGCCGCACGCCGTGAACAGGTTGCCCGTATACTCCACGAGCACGGGGTACGTCTCTCCCTCGCGCCAATCCGTCGGCAGGTAGACCGAGTGGTAGACCTCAGTGCCCTCGTATTCGGGCGCGACCTGGCGAACGCGTTTGCCTGGCGCCGGCGCGTCGTCGGTCATCTCGGGCGTCACGAGAACGGCATCATTCGGCCTTCGTGGACATGGCAGCACCTCCCGCTAACACGCAACCCGCTGTCCGTAGGAACACTCTCCGGTTCATTCTCCCAATCCCTCGTAGGAGCGGCTTCACCCACCTCGCAGACGCTGGCGAGTCCCTGGACCCTCCCATCGGTTTCGTCGCCACCCACCCCATGCCCGTCTTGCGCCAATCCCCGTAAGAGGGGCTTTAGCCCCGACGCCGTTGCTTCTGCGGGTACCGGCGTTTACAGCGTCGGGGCTAAAGCCCCTCTTACAGGGATTGGGCAAATGAGAGCGCAGGGCGGTGCGTGCGGCACGCGCTCTTCGCCGGACGCCACGCGCTCGCGGAGTTGCTCAAGCATGTCATCGCGGACGAACAACACGGGTCGACGCGGACCATCATCCGCGCGGACCGCGCCAGCCGCGAGAAAACATGCGCTTAGCAACAGTGCCCGCATTTCGTTCCTCATTCGCAGCAGCGCCCGACCCTCCCGAGCCGGGCGCCACATTCATTGATCCGTTTGCTGTGAGTTACTCGCCGCCGGCCGGCGGGCCGGGAGGTTGCGGCCGCTGCGCGCCACCCTTCCCACCGCCGCCGCCCTTGCCGCCCATGCCCCGCATCCCGCCGCCTCCAGGACCACCGGGACCTCCACCCATGCCGCCACCAGGGCCGCCCATGCCGCCTCCCGGACCGCCGCGTCCCCCACGCCCTCCGCCGCGCCCGCCACGTCCGCCGGAGGCGTTCGTGTCCAGCAACCCGGCAACCGTGAGAGCGGCCTTCAGCCTCGGCCGATTCGCCAGATCAAGATCGGTGACCAACCCATCCCGCGATGTCTTCAACTCGGAGGTGGCCGACTGCGCCGCTGTGTCATACGCGGCAAGCGCCTGGGCGATCTTCTCGTCACTCGCGCTCTCGTCGGTCAGCGCCTCGCGCAGCGCGGTTTGCGCCTCGCGGACCGGCGTCTGCGTGGACCGGCGCGCCTCCACATATGCCGTTAGCTTCTCGCCGTCCTCGGGAGTGCCGCCGGCGCCCTCCAGCATCTGCGTCCATCCCTGGCCACCTTGACCGCCGCCGCCCATGCCCGGACCGCCGCCTGGAGGCATGCCGCCGCCGGGGCCGCCTGGTCCGCCCATGCCCGACATCCCGCCTCCGGGGCCGCCCATTCCGGTCGGAGGCCCGGCGGCAGGGGGCGTCTTCGCCTTCCCCATCGTGAACACGACTGCCCCGATCGTTGCGAGGACCAACATGAACACAACCAATCCGATGAGCGAGCCACGTGACATATCGATGCTCCTGGACCGCGCGCGTCGCGGGCATCCGCAGGTAACGTCCGCTGCTGTGGCGAACGCAGGCGTCGCGCCGGCTGATTCAACCTGAGCACGAGAGGTTAGCGAAATGCGATCGGTTCTCCTGCTGGTTTGCTGTGTGATTGTGGCCGCTCTCCTGTCCGGATGCCCGCTGAAACGCGTCGCTCAGCCTCCCGAGCCAAGCCCAAGCGGCGGGGGTCTCGTTGCCGATCCGCAGCCCGCTGATGGTGACATCGAGATCACCAGACCCGAATCCGACACGGACGATGACTTCACCGAACTCGACGATCCGGACGATTACGTGGAGCCCGACACCGGCGGCGAGTTCGAGGTCGATCTCAGCAACATCCCACCGCTGGACGAACCAATCGCGACGTCGATCATCCTGCACTTCTTCGATGAGGAGCCGTACTCGCCCCTGAGACCCCACCTCGAAGGGACGTGGCTTCCGTACGAAGATTCGCTTGACCTCGGGCCGGAGGACATGCCCGACGACGCTATCATCTACAAGAAAGTCGAGCAGGACGCGTACCTTGAGGTTCTCTTCGGTCCGCCGTTCAGCGAGTTCTACATCGCCGCTCATCTCGGCGCGCTCGACGACGGCGACTGGGAAGTTATCGAGATAGTCCCATACGATGCATACGATGGCGAGTAGCGCCACGGCCCATCGTGCCACGGGCTGCCTAGCCCGTGGAGGAACCACCTGGAGGCAGTCATGAACGTAATTGTCATCGTCGTTGATACGCTTCGCGCCGATCACCTCGGGTGTTACGGCTACGGCCGCGACACGTCGCCCGCGCTTGATGCCCTCGCCGCCAACGGCGCGCTGTATGAGAGCTTCTGGTCGCCATGCATCCCAACCCACCCGGGATTCACAAGCATCTTCAGCGGCGTCCATGGCGTGAACCATGGGATCGTGTCGCAGGGCCGCAGTGGCGCGAAGCTCCGCGACGGCATCCAGATGCTCCCCGAGATGCTCCGCGGGCACCGCGGTATCAACACGGTCGCCATTGACTCGCTCGGGCCCGGGCATTCGTGGTTCTATCGCGGGTACGATCACTACAACCTCACCCGCAGCGGCACGGCGGCGCATGTCACGGAGCAGGCGACCAAGTGGCTCAGGGCCTATGGCGACGAGCCGTTCTTCATGTTCATGCACCCGTGGGACCCGCACAGCCCGTACCTCCCGCCCGAGGAGTACAAGGGCATGTTCACCGACGCGGATCCGCACGAACACGATGAGGAAGAGTGGGCGGCCGTCACCAACCAGCTCGTCTACCCGTTCTTCAAGGGCTTCCTCTACGACCGCATGGGCGACTGCAAGAACCCGGATTACCTCGAGGGGATGTACGACGCGGAGATCCGCTCGTGCGACGATCGGCTCGGCGAGTTCTTCAATTCGCTGAAGGACATGAACCTCTGGGATGACACGGCCATCCTCGTCACCGCCGACCACGGCGAGAGCATGACGGAGCATCATGTCTACTTTGAGCACCACGCGATCTACGACTGCGTCCTGCATATCCCGATGATCATGCGCGTGCCCGGCGTCACCGAGCCCGGCAGGCGCGTGAGCGGCATGTTCCAGCACATCGACATCGCGCCGACGGTCTGCGACATCATGGAGCGCGACCACCACCCGCAGTTCATGGGCAAGAGCATGATGCAATCGGACGCGGGGCATGAGGCCATCTACGCGACTGAGGCGTCGCGCGTCGCGCGGTGGGCCGTCCGGACGCCGGAGTGGAAGCTGATGAAGCTCGTCGATCCCGGCCAATACCACGTCGACTACGACGAGCTGTTCCATGTCTCCGAGGACCCGAACGAGACGAAGAACGTGATCAACGACTACCCGAAGATCGCAACCGAGCTTGAGCTTCAGTTGCTGCATTGGAAGGAAGCCCAACTCGGGCACAGACCCGATCCCGTGCGCGTCGAGATGGCGACGGGCTCGCCCATGGAGGCCTCGCGTCAGGACGGTTTGCAGCATGTGGGCATGAGCTTCGACGAGTGGATTGCATATTACCAGGAGCGTTTCTGCGAGCCGGGACAGGCCTGATAGAGACCGCGAAGCAAGAGAATGGGAGAGCCGGGCTGGAATAGTCGACTGTTGAGATGGAGGAGCGCGACGTCCTGGAGGGTGCGAAATGCCGAGGTGGGACTTTGAGAGACGGCGAGAACTCGGGTTCGGCGGACTACATACTTGCGCCACCGTTTTGCGGCAGCACATCGACACGTATGGGGACGACTACGGCGCGCAGCATTACTCCGTTCTGCGGAACGCTCTGACGTCCCAGGTGGGCTACGAATTCGGCCCGACCGATCAAGCCTACGAGAACGTATTCCGCAACTACGAACGCCTCTTCGCCGGATTTGCCATTGCCACGGCTAAGGGCGGGCGCCTCAGACTGCTTCGGACTGGACTATGGTTGATCGAGAGACAACCCAATGAACAGCAGTTCTATTGGCATATCGTGGATACCTTCCGGTACCCTAACCCAGTGTTCGCGAGCCACCAGACCTGGGTGGACACGGGCCGCCAGTTGTCTCCGTTCAAACTTGTACTGCGGGCGATGGCCGCGTTAGCCGAGTCAGGAGCGGACGGGCAGCTCACTCCACTCGAGATTCTGACCGTTCTCTACCATGCCCACGACGACATCCCCGGCGACGTGCTGGCAGAGGCAGTCGTGCGTCTGCGACAAGGGAAACCGGGAATGGCGCCCCTGCTCCAGACCTCCCCGGCGATGATTGCCGGGGAACCCGACAGGCGTCAGACACGGGAGGTGCTTGCATTCCTGCGCGCAGGCGGCCTGATCCGCGGTGGGCCGCATAACATCCAGATGGGTGCCCGGTACAGCCTCACGGATGCCGGCGCGGCAGCACTCGCGCCGACGACGGCCGACGTGGTGGATGAGGCCGAAGACCAGGACGCGGACAACAGCGGCCGCTTCGTGCTCATCGAGGGCGACATTCACCAAGAGACGCGCCGGACGCGCAGACGCAACCCGAAGCTGCGCCGTCTGGCGCTGGATCACTACGAGTTGCGGTGCCCAGTGTGCAAAGACGACTACTCGCGCCTCGGCGATAGAGGCTCCTCAGTGGTTGATGTGCACCACCTCAACCCGTTGGCCAGCGCTGATTCGCCCCGAGAGATCACCGTGGATGACGTGCGTGTCGTATGCGCAACGTGCCACCGGTTAGTGCATACGGAGGATCCTCCCTTGACCCCCGAAGAGGCGGCGGAGATTGCCGGTTGACGGGTGGCCTATGAGGACGCGGACAGGCAGCACGAGTTGAGAGGGCATCGCTCGCAGGCGGGGTC
This sequence comes from uncultured Armatimonadia bacterium, assembly GCA_964555935.1. GTDB lineage: Bacteria > Armatimonadota > Zipacnadia > Zipacnadales > VGFC01 > CAZKUN01. Next base: position 59,546 of record CAZKUN010000005.1, read on the forward strand.
TCGGGGGCGGCAGCGGGCGGCGGCGAGGTCGATGATCGCCCAATTCCAATTGCGGTGGGCGCGTGGCGGAAGGACGTGTTGGGCGGCTTCCCATATCTCCCTGGGAGGGCGCCTGCGAGGGTGACACTCCGTCAACCCCAAGATGCGCGACAGCACCCGCCAGACGTTGCGGTCGACGATAGCCACCCTCTCACCGAAGGCGAAACACCGAACGGCGTTGGCCCCGTACGGTCCCACCCCCGGCAGGGAGAGCAGGTCAGCCGGATCAGCCGGGACCTCCCCCTCGAAGCGATCCACTAGCTCGCGACCGATCGACCGGAGCCACTCCGCGCGTTTGAATAGCCCCAGCGGCGCGACGAGGCGTGCCATGGTCCTTACACGACCGCGCGCCAGCGCCCGGGGCCTCGGGTATCGCTGGATGAACTGCTCGAAGATCTCCGCAACCTGGGGCCCGGTGGTTTTCTGCAGCAGAACTTCCGAGACCAGGATGCGGTAGGGGGATGCGTCGGATCGCCAGGGGAAGGTCCGTCTGCAACGACCATACCAGCGCAACAGATGCCCATTCAGTTCCCGGCACAGGGCCTGGTCGGGCAGACGCGCACTCACGTCTCGGCGTCGTCGTACAACAGTTCAGGCTCGCGTTCCGCCGTGACCCGCAGCAGCTCGCGTGTCGCCTCACCGGCGGACAGCCTATCCAGCCATGAGGGCTCAAGCAGAGAGCGATCGGGCACGGGTACGGAGAACGCGCTGGCGAGGAGCGACCGCGCCACATGCTCGGCGAGGAGCGGCGGGACGGCATTGCCAACCTGCGTGAACTGACGGCCCATCGGCCCCGTGAAGAAATACTCGTCGGGAAACGTCTGCAGCCTCGCGCACTCTCTCACCGTCATGGTGCGCGCGGCGAAGGGATGCAAGTGACTTCGGCCGCCCCCGGAATCGCCGCCCGCGATCACCGTCTTTGACGGGAGCCTCGGGTCCAGCCGATCGACGCGACCGAGTTTCTCGCGGCGCCCGGAACGCAGCTGCTTGTAACGTTCGATGGACTCCGGCCTGTGGCGTCTGGCCACGTGGTTGGGGCAGTCATGCGGGAAGTTCTGGAGGGCCTGGGCAGCGGCTCGCCAGCACAGATGCCGATCGAGAGTCGCCGCGGATGCATGCGTGGGATTGGGCAGTGACGGAGCCTGCGCTCCCAAGCGACCCACAATGAACACCCTCTCGCGCAGCTGGGGCACTCCGTAGTCGGCGGCCTGAAGCAACTGGGGCTCCGCGATGCTATATCCGTCTGCCCGGAGCGTCGTCATGAACTCGCGCAACTGCAGCCCGCCGTCAACCTGGGCCAAACCGGGCACGTTCTCAATACAGAAAGCCGCCGGTCGGACCTCCAGCAGAAGCCTCACCAACTCACCGAGCAGCGATCCCCGTCTCGCGTCACCAAACCCCGTTCGCTTGAATCGCGAGTCTCCTCGTAGGAACCTCTGGTTCGCCGCCACGCTGAACGGTTGGCACGGGGGGCCGCCGAAGATGACATCCGGTCGGCGCCCTCCCATCTGCTCAAGAAGGCGATCGCCGGACATCTCGCGGACATCGCCCGTGCTATGTGGCGGGCCAAGCACCACGGCCTCGGGCGCGTTGTGGCGCTGCGTGTAGCATGCGTGCTCCAACGTGTCCGCTCTGAGCGCGACGTCGATTCCCGCAGCCTCGAAGCCAATATCCATGCCACCGGCGCCGGAGAACAGGCTCCAGCCAGTGACGACCGGCGACGAGCCACGGCGGGCAGGGGCATCTTCTAGCGAGGCAGCGGTTGCTTGTGTTTCCATGGGGCGTCCGGAATTCAGGTGTTGTTTTCTCTCATGCGCCTACGTACGTGTGGCTCTGACTTCTCGGTGCGGCCCCTCAAAACCTGCAAGGCACCAGAGGTCACTTCGACAACCCATAGGGTGAGCGGAGTCACACTGACGAGCGAGTGGCTCGGCGTCCACCTCGTTCCGGGCCACATCCGTGCGTTCGAGGTCGCCCGGCGGGCCATCGCGGGAGAGGGCCTGCATGAGGGCGCCTGCCGCCCAGATCCGAGGCGCCATTCCGGTGGACGGAAGCTCCATCGGGCTCGTTGGCGAGCCGTCCCGGACCTGCAATAACAGGCAACAATCGGGAAGGTGTTCTGGCAGGAACGCCGAAGGAAGGCGCAAATAACGATGGGTGCGGGTTGCGCGACGACGCAGAGAACATGATCTGCGGGCGTAATCACGTGCCAGGAGGCGGGTTCGTATGTACTCAGCCAGGGGATTGTCAGCAAGGTTCGTCCACACGTTTGGCGCTATCGCCCTCGTGTCGGGCGCAGTATCGATTGCTCTCTTCATTACATCCACCGTACCGGCCTATGCCGTTCCGGCAGCGCCAGCCGTGGTGACTCTCACACAGCCCGATGGCCGGACGATTCAAGCGAGGCTGTATGGTGACGAGTGGCAGCACTATACGCGAACGCTGGACGGCCGGATCATCGAGCAGAACGCTCAGGGCGAGTGGGTGACGGTCGGGTCCGGCAAGCCGATGCCGAGCCCGAAGAGTCGCGAGCGCGCGGCCGTAGCGGATTCACCGCAGGTGGTCCCGCCATTCGGCACGGCAAACGTGCCGGTGCTCTGCATCAACTTCTCCGACACCTCCACGCAGTTCGCCACAGGCGATTTTGACACGTTGCTCTTCAACGGCTCGAGCAGCATGACGGCCTTCTACACTGAGAACTCGTACGGTCAGTTCACCGTGGCCGCCGGTCCCAGTGGCATCGGCGGATGGTATACGGCGTCAGACACCCACGATCATTACGGCACGAACGGCGCCGGCTTCGACGACTTCCCGGCCGAGCTGGTCATTGAGGCCGTCGAGGCCGCAGATGCCGCGGGCTTCGACTTCGGCCCGTACGATTCCGACGGCGACGGGAACGTAGATGTCGTGGCGATCATCCACCAGGGAACCGACGAGGCGGCTGGCGGCCCGTCCACGGACATCTGGTCTCACCGATCGAGCCTCACCAGCAGGCAGTTCTTCGCCAACGACGGCACGGGCCCCGTTACGACGGGAAGCGGAAAGGTTGTCGACGACTACATCATCATGCCCGAGCACGACCCCGGGGACAATCTCGCCACTATTGGCGTTTTCGCCCACGAATACGGTCACGCGCTGGGGCTGCCGGACTTTTACGACCGAGACTCCTCCTCAAATGGTCTGGGCAGTTGGTCGCTTATGGCCGCGGGCGCGTGGAACGGCAACGCAGGCGACACGCCGGCCCATTTCGACGCCTGGTGCAAGGTGCAACTCGGGTGGGTCACGCCGGTTGTGGCGACGAGCAGTATCCTCAACGCGCCACTGCCGGAAGTCGAAACCAATCAGGTCATCTATCAGGTCTTCGCCCCGGGCTCCACTACCGAGTACTTCCTCGTAGAAAACCGACAACTCACGGGCTTCGACTCGGCGCTGCCGGCCTCAGGAGCGTTGATCTACCATGTTGACGACACGCAGGCGCTGAGCCAGAACGACAACGAATGGAGACCCGGCCTTACAGGCAGCGGAAACTACCAGTGCGCGATCGAGCAGGCCGACGGGATGTGGCAACTCGAGCGGTTTAGGTTCGACACGCCGCCCGGCAACAACGGAGACGCAGGCGACCCCTATCCTGGCACGTCGGGCAACCGCGCCTACGATGATGTATCCACCCCCAGCGCGACGCTCTATGACGGCAGCGACTTCCCGCTTGTCGTGAGAAACATCTCACCGTCGAGCGCCGCGATGACGATCGATATCGTCGATACGATGGTGCCACTGGTGCCCAGGTCGATCATGGCGTCGGACACGCTGGGCGATGAGGGCGGGAGCATTACGGTGACGTGGAGCCGATCGGGCGACGACGGCCGCGGCGCGGACGATGTCGCTGAATACGACGTCATGCGCAGCCTTGCCGATACGGGTCCGTTTGCGGTCATCGACACCGTGCCGGCGGGCACGACGGCCGTTTTCGACACCAACGTGGTCGACGGACCTCCCGGCTATTACTACAAGGTTGTCACGAGAGACACGTCGGGGCTGACGTCCGAGACGAAGGTCGTCGGGCCGGCAACCTCACGAGACGACCTGAAACCGCCGGCCGTGGACATGTTGCTCGTGAAGGACAGCCAGGCCGACAACGGTCGTTCGATGACGCTGACGTGGGCGGGCTACCAAGCCCCGGCGGACCTCGTGAGCTTCAGGGTCTACCGCTCGACCGCACCGTTCACTGACGTCAACGCGACGGACGTCGACCGCATCGCCACCGTTACGGAACTCGGCGACGACGAGGCTCCATCCGTGGCGATCACCGACCCGGCCGCGCGTAGTTACATCGACAAGGCGGCCGATGTCACCGACCCAACGTCGGCTCCGCTCGACCTCACCGCCTACTGGTACGCGGTGACAGGACTGGACGAGGTCGGAAACGAGATCACCGCCGTGCAGGCCGTTGGCCCGACCGAGTGCGCGCCGAACCTGTCGATCAACTACACGTCCGGGCTCCAGTTCATCACGCTGCCGGCCCTGCCCGTCAACCCGGCACCGATGTCCGTACTGGGCCTGAGCGATCCATCCGACGCCAGCCTCGCGAGATACAATCCGCTCACCAAGGGCTATAACACGCTCTCGATGAACCCGGACGATCCGTTCATCCAGATGCTGCCGGGACGGGGCTTCTGGCTGGAGAGGTTCTTCCCCACGTTCATCGCGGTGGCCGGAAGCTTGGTTGAAGATGCCGAGTACGAAGTCCCTCTGGAAACCGGCTGGAATGCCGTCGGTTCGCCGTATGACGGGTACTACGGCTTCGATGCGATCATGGTTCGCCCGTCGCTTGGAACCGACGAGCCAATCAGAACGTCCAACGCATTGAAGAACTACGGTTGGTATTACGACGCGTTCGAGCGCAGCTACAAGCTCGTATCGGCCATCGGGCCGCCGCTCGGAGTCACGACACTGCCAAAGCTGCAGGCCATGTGGATCAACGTTCTCGAGCCGGGCGCGGCGCTCGTGTTCAATAGCGCCGCATCCAGTCCGGTTCCGCTGGGCGATATCACAACAGCCGATGCGCCCGCGCTCGACGGCTGGCAGATCCAGCTCATAGCTACGGCGGGCGACGCAGCCGACACAGACAACTACATTGGCGTCTCAAACGCCGCCGCCGCGATCGGCAAGATCGCCGGGCCGCCGGCGGCCATAGGCGGCGTCGATCTGTACCTGACGGACGCGGGCAGCGATCGGATCGCCGTCGACTTGGTTGACGGTCTGAAGCCCGGCGCGAAGTGGGAGGCGGTGGTCGAGTGCGGGACTCCCGACACAAACGTCCAGATCAGTTGGCCGGACCTGACGAATGTCCCGCATGACGTCCGACCGGTCTTGACGGATCTCGCCTCGGGTCGCTCGGTCTACATGCGAACCGCGGCCAATTACTCGTTCCGCTCACGCAACGCAGGTGACGCCAGGCAGTTTGAGATCACCTTCGCAGACGCTGATGCGGGGCCGGTTGTCAGCAGCCTCAGCGCAGTCCCGACCAGGGGTGGAGGAGCGGAGCTGCTCCTGACCTTGGGCCGGGCGCCGGAGTCGGTGACAGTTGAGATCCGCAACGTGGCCGGAATGGTCGTGCAGACCGTGCCGGTGAACAACGCTGAGATCGGCCTGAACCGCGTCCTCTGGAACGGCATGGGCGCCACTGGCACGAAGATGCCGAACGGGCGCTACATCATGGCCGTTACGGCGGTCGCGCTAGACAACCAGGAGACGGCTCGGGCCATCTCCTCCGTGACAATCGAACGATAGTTGCCTCGCCCGTCGCCAGCAGCCCTCGGCCGACAGGCAGGGCGGCTGCTAAATGAGAAACGGGCAGGCGAGCATGCCAAAGAGCACCGCAGCACAATCGATGCGCAGAGCAACTAGAACGAGCCACTGTCGCCGGACACTTAGTCCGCGCAGTGGCTCGTTCTTTTTGCTAGGCCTCCTGGCCCTGGGCGCCTCAGTCGCCGGCGCCCAAGCCCACGGACGATTCCCGAAGGTGGTCGAACTCCCTGGGCGCGTCTATCGCAGCGTCGACGAACGGGGACGAGTCCAGGTCCGCCCCCTGCAGGCAGTCGCGGACCGCTTGATCGTTCGCCTACGCCCGGGGGCCACCCTAGCCAGCGGCCAAGCGGCGGCGGCGCGAGTCGGCGGGCGACTCTCGCGCTACATCCCGCGCTCTCGCATAGCGATCGTTGACTTCGCCGCCGGCACACCGCTCAACCAGGCGGACGCGGCTCTGTCCACGCAATCGGTCTTCGAATTCGCAGAGCCCGACATTCTGATGTACCCAGCGGCGATCCCCACCGACGACCGGTACGCCGACCAATGGCATCACCCGGTGATTCGCTCGCCCGAGGCCTGGGACGTGTCCACCGGGTCGATCAACACGGTCATCGCCGTGATCGATTCGGGCCTCGACCTCGATCACCCCGATATCGCCTCGAAGGTCTACACGAATCCGGGCGAGATTGCCGGCAATGGCGTCGATGACGACAACAACGGCTACACTGACGACGTGAACGGTTGGAACTTCCTCGACGACAACAACGACGTCGTGCCCAAGCCCGACGGCATCGACAACGACGGCAACGGGCTCATCGACGACCAGGTCCGCCACGGGACGCTTGTTTCGGGGCTCGCCGCGGCAGCGGCCAACAACGGGGGAGCCGTCGGCATGGACTGGGGGGCGAGAATCCTCCCACTGAAGGTCTTCGCGGACGATGGGGGGACGCAGATCTCCACGGTCGTCGAGGCCATGGCCTACGCGGTCAACATGGGCGCCGACGTCATCAACCTGAGCCTCGGCGGCGGGTTCTCCGACGCGTTCAACGTTCCGGTTGCCGACGCCCATTCGGCCGGCGTTCTGGTCGTCGCCGCCTCGGGCAACTCCGACGTGGAGTTTACCCAGAACCCATCAACCTGGTCGTCGCCGGCGTGCAACGACGGCCCTAATGTTGGCGTCGACAACTTCGTTCTCGGCGTGAGCGCGACCGACCAGACAGACCGACGAGCATCGTTCAGCAACTACGACAGCTCGGGCTACAAGTTCGTGGACGTATCCGCGCCCGGCCAGGCGGTGTTCGGGCCGGGCTTCCAAGACGACGCGATCCCGATGTTCACCGTGTTCTACGCCAAAGGCAACGGGACGTCGTTCTCCTCTCCGATCGTGGCGGGGCTCGCGGGCCTGCTCATGGCCCAGACACCGGGCATCACGCACGACCAGATCATCCAACGCATCCGAGACACTGCAGACGACGTTGACTCCACAAACCCAGGATTCGTTGGGAAGCTTGGAACCGGCCGCATCAACGTCGCGCGGAGTCTCGGCGTCGATCTGCCTCCCCAGCCTGTCACGAACCTCCGCGCGACCGACACCTCGGGCGATGAGGGCGGATCCATAACGCTGCGGTGGTTCAGGTCGCGAGATGACGGCTCCGGCGCCAACGACGTGGTGAAGTACGTGGTCCAGCGCTCCGAGGTGCCCGACGGGACGTTCGAGGAGCGCGGCGAGGTCGCGGCGGGGACCGATACATTCGCGGACACGGCCGTTGATGGCGTGGATCACTACTACGTGGTTGAGACGCACGATGCCGGCGGCCAAGACGTTACGTCCGATGTCGTCGGCCCCGCGACGGCCGCCGATGACACGCCCCCGCCCGCCGTTGCCGGCGTGACCGCGATCGATAGACCGGGTGACGGCGGCGGCGCCATCCAGCTATCATGGGATCCATACTCGGACCCCGGCGACTTTGTAAGCTTCCGCGTCTACCGGGCCGAATTCCGCTACGTGTCGGTAGACGGGATGATCCCAGCGGCGATCATCCACGATGACACGGCGGCCGGCTACCTCGACAACAATGTCGTCGATGGGGTCGACTATTGGTACGCGGTGACCGCGGCAGACGAGGTCCCGAATCAGATCGCCGACGTCGCCTCGATCGGACCCGTCCAGGCGTTCGCCAATCAGGGCCTTACGATCAACCCAGGGATGCACTTCCTGACCGCGCCCATCGTCTCGCCAAACCGAAATCCGGCTGACTACTTCGCCATCCCGCCGCAGGAGCTGGTGTACGGGCGGTGGGATCCGTCGCGCGCGCAGGGCCAAGGTCAGTACCTCTTCTACCACATGGCGCCGACAGACCCGTTTCTGGCTCTCGCGCACGGTCGCGGCTTCTGGCTGGGAGTGACGCAGCAGATATTCATCGATCCGGCCGGCGAGGTGACGCCAAGCGGCCCATTCGCCATCGACTTGCAGCCCGGGTGGCGACAGCTCGGAAACCCGTTCCTCGGTCAGTTCCGCTTCTCTCGGTCGACCGTTGAGTACCAGGGCGTGACGATGGACCTCGCCAGCGCGTCTGCCTCGGGCATTATCAACCGCTTCGCTTGGGTCTACGACTCCGCCGCCGGCGATTACGATCTGATCGATGAATCCATCGCGGCGGATAACGACGACGGAGTCATCAACCCGTGGCAGGGGTTCTGGGTGCAAGTTCTGAAGCCATGCCAACTCGTGCTTGACAGGGGCATAGGCATATCGCCGGGGTCGGTCAGCACGGCATCGGTCAAGCCGCCCCAGCCGGACTGGCACGTGCGCGTCGTGGCCCGCGCGGAGAATTCGCAAGACACATCGAACTACTTCGGTGTCGCATCCGAGCCGAGCCGATTCGACGTTCAGGCGCCTCCCGCGGTCGGCAACGGCGTCCGGCTCGATTTTCACTCGCAGGGCGCGGATGCCACGCCATACGCCGCATCATTCCGCCAGCCGTCGGCCACCGGGGCGGCGTGGGACTTCACGGTCTTTACGCCAGGCCCAGGCAATGTTATAGTTACTACGCCTGACCTATCGCCCGTTCCGCCCGAGTACGGGGTTCTTCTGTCAGACCTTGATGCCGGGCGAAATGTCGAGTTGCGCACCACGGCCTTGTACAGCTTCACGGCCGCGGAGCAGCCCGGGGAGCGGCATTTCAAGCTCACGGTCCGGCGCAAGACGCGAGGGCTGGCGGTGACCGCGCTTAGCGCGACGCCGACTCGTGGGGGGGGCGGAGAAATCCGCTTCTCGCTTACGTCGGATGCCGCATGCGATCTGCATGTCATGAACATCGCCGGTCGGCGCGTGCGTGAAGTTGTGACTTCGCGCGTTTGTACGTCAGGTCAGCAGGTCATTTCGTGGAGTGGGCGAAATGACAACGGTGTACAAGTGCCATCGGGCGTCTACCTCGTCCGGGTAAACGCTCGGTCGGCTGATGGTGAGACCGTACAGGCGCTATCATCGATTTCTGTTCACAGGTGAACTCGGCGCGATGCCGGGCGCCAGTGTAATTGAGGAAAGGGCTGAGGGAAGCATGCACCGAGGCCACGCGTTAAGGGTTGTCCTGATAATCTCGATCGTCGCACCCATCGTAATGCTCGCAGGCTGTGGAGGCGCAAAGGGCCCGCCCCTTCCGGGAGTCATCCCGCCGGGCGGTGGAGGCGGAGGAGGCGGGGGAGGCGGCGGAGCCACCGCCACCATCACCGGCACCGTAATTGACGCGCAGAGCATCGGGACCAGGCTCGTTGGCGCGCTCATTGCCGTGCTGGGCTTCGGCCAACCGGTCCTGACCGACGCCGCGGGGAACTTCACGATCAGCGGCGCGCCTACTGGCCAGGTCACGCTGGACGTCTCCTTCCCATCAACGGGCCTGTACCAGGCGATGCGAATCACGATCGACACGACGGCCGGCCAGACTACCACAGTGACGATCGCGGCGCTCGGGACGAACGTAAACGTGCCGAACTCCGTGACGATCACGCCGTCAAGCCCGACAGTCGACGTCGGCGGCGAGATCGCCTTCACGGCCGATGCCCGGTCTCTCGGCGTTCCGGCCAATGTGGCTCCGACCTACTCAGTGCTCGGGGGCATCGGCACGATCCTCCCGGACGGACGCTTTACCGCGCTCGCGACGGGCACGGGAACGGTAACCGCGCACTTCCCGGACGCGGCGGCGGCGGCAACCGTCACGGTAGAGGGAGCGCGCGCGCCGAACCTGGGCGTTCTCAACGTGTCGCCTAACGCGCTGCCTAGCGATGGCGGAAACGTTCGCGTCGCGATAACGGCGACCGACGGCGACGGGATCAAGAGCGCGAAGGCACAGATTGAACTGCCCAACCGCACGCTGGTCATGATGACACTCACCCGCGAGTCGGGAACAACCAAGGACGGCTCTTGGGGCGGGACCTATAACGCGGGAGCCAACACCAACCCGCCGGGTCCGGACGGCAAGCAGCTCGAGCAGCGCTACAGCGTTCGAGTGATCGTTGAGGATAACTCCGGCGCAATCACCAACTCGGTTTGGACCGACTTCGTGGTAGCCAGCGTCGACGCCCCACCCCCACCTCCGTGACGAGTCGCGCGGCACGAGATCGAATCACAAAGAGCGCCACCCTTCCGGGGGGCGCTCTTTTCATGTCTGTCCGATACGCGGGCGTTACTTCGGCAGCACGGCAACGCCGCTTACCGCCAGCCAACTCAGTGCAATCACCGCGAGGATGAGCGCATCCTTCCAACTCCAATGCGATCTCTCGACTCGTTGCTGGTGCGTCGCCATGTCAGCTACCTCCGTGATGCCTGAACGCTTACAGAGTTCGTACCACACTTCCCCGGCGCTGCATTGCACATTATGTCCTGGCGTCCGCGGCAGGCGCGGGCACTGACAATGCGGAAACGCTGCTGTCATGCAGCGCCACCCCACAGCGAAGGGCCTAACGCGTCGCGCAATCGTGCTTGCGCTGGCGTGCGTGGTCGGCCTGGCGATGCTGACGCCGTACCTTGAGATCGTGCTGCAAGGAACGCAGATCGGCTCGTTTGCGCCACCGGCTGGCGCGCTGCTCGTATTATTCTCTCTCTGCGCGCTCATCGACCCCATCTTGCGTTTGGTCACGCGACGCAAACACGGACTCGAGCGCCGCGAACTGCTGGCCGTCTACATCGCGCTTCTCGCCGCCGCCACGCTGCCGTCGTGCCAGTTCGCCGGTTGGTTGCCGACGATCACCTCCGGCCCGTTCTACTTCGCGTCCGAGGTGAATCACTGGGGCGATGCCTGGCGGCATATACCCGAATGGTGGGGACCGCGCGCTCCGGGAGACGCCGAGGCTATCCGGCAGTTCTACGAGGGCCTGAGTCCCGGTGCGGGCATCCAATGGGGCGTGTGGCTGAAGCCGCTGGCCTCGTTCGGACCGATGGTGCTGGCCCTCTACGCGGCGTTCATGGCGCTCAGCGTCGTGCTCGGGCGACAGTGGGTCGATCGCGAGAAGCTCTCGTTTCCCCTCGCGCAACTCCCGCTGGAGTTGACGGAGCGCTCGTCCGAGCAACCGCTTTGGACAGGCTTCTTCCGGAGCCGAATGATGTGGCTCGGCGCCCTGGTGCCGATGGCGTGTCACACCGTCAATGGCCTGCACCGCTTCTTCCCCGCCGTTCCGGAAATCCCGCTGCGCGGCATCACCTTCGGGTCCTTATTCGCCGCGAAACCGTGGGTCGCGGCTCAACCGGTCCGTATCGACATCTACTTCGGCCTGGTAGGGTTCGCGTTCCTGTGCAGTCGCGATGTGCCGATGAGCATCTGGGTCTTCTGGGCGCTTGCCAAACTCGAGGCTGTGTTCGGGTGCGCCCTCGGCTGGAATCCCGGCCCTCCCGGACGCGCGCTGCGGGACACGCAGTTCCCCGTGATCGTCGCCCAGCAGGTGGGCGCGTCGCTCATGTTCCTGGGGCTGATGCTCTGGGCCGCGCGGGCGCACCTCAGGGAGGTGTGGCTCGAAGCGCGGACCCAGACGCGCGACGGACGGCGTTACCGCCTGGCGCTTGGCACTGTGGCGGTCTCGTTCGTGGTTCTGTGCGCGTGGTCGGTGCTGGGCGGCATGCAATGGTGGGTCGCGATATGTCTGTGGGCCCTGACGCTTGCGTTCATGCTCGTCGTGCACCGCATGATGGCCGAGGGCGGCGTGAACCTCCTTTGGGCATCTCAGAGCGCGCCAAACTACTTGCTCTACACGTTTGACGGGGGGCGTTTCCTAGGGCCACGGACGTGGATGCAGCTCGTAAGTCTCCCCTACTTCATCTGGCATTTCAAAGGCGCGGTCGGGCCACACAGTTTCGAGGGACTCAAGCTCGCGTCCGAGGCGGGGCTCAGCCGACGGGGTCTGTTCTGGCTGATGGGCGGATCGATGGTCGCGGCGGCCGTCGTTGGGTACGCGTCCACGATTTTCCTCGTGATGCGCAACGGCGGCGGCGTCGCGTTGGATCCGTATCGGTTCGTGCATGTGGGGCACAGGCCGCTGCAGGAGTTCGTCGCCGTCACCGGCACACCTGAGCCGATCCGGTGGCAGAAGATCGCGGGCATGCTGGCGTCCGGAGGCCTAACGTGGGGACTGTCGTGGATGCGATGGCAGTTCTCGTGGTGGCGGTTGCACCCGATCGGCTACGTGATCTCGACGGTGGCGGTCAACTGGTACCTATGGTCGAGCTGCTTCATCGGATCGACGCTCAACGCGGTCGTCCACCGTTACGCCGGACACAAGGGATACCGCGGCGCGCGGCCGTTCTTCTTGGGCCTGATCTTCGGCGACATGCTGATGCTGGGAATCTGGACCGTGGTAACGGCCATCACGGGCGAGCGGGGGTTCATGTTGTTTGCCGCGTGATGGGGAGAGGAGCGATGCGGGTCAGGCGTCGAACAGCGACAGATCCCATTCGTCCATCCACTCGATGACCAGGCGCCCATCGCGGAACTGAATCGGTAGCCAGACATAGCGCCCGTCGATGGCGTTCTCAGGCCTCCAGCGGTCCGCCATGAAGATGAACGCGCCCGGCTTGCCCCTGACAGGCAGCACGTACGTGCTCTGCGCGAGGAAAGTCAACTCCGCGTGCGGGCCGACGCACGGATTGCCCAACTCCTCCCACGGTCCCCAGATGCTGTCGGCCACGGCCGAGCGCGCCTCATTCGGAGCCCAGCCGGTGCAGCCCGAGGCGATGAAGTAGTAGCGACCCCCGTGCCGAAGAATGGCCGGGGCCTCCATCGAGCGATTCTCGAACACGCGCTTGAATTCGCCCGACGGCGCTCGGTAATCGTCGGTGAGACGCGAGATGTGGAGCGTCGCGTTCTCCTCGGATGCGTAGATGTGGTAGGCCGCCTGATCCCCGTCGACGTGCAGCGTCATGTCGCGGCTCATGCTCTCGTCGGGGCGCATGCTGCCGAGGTACGTGTACGGGCCGGTAGGGCAATCACTCACAGCCACACCGGCGCGCGCGGCCGTGTAGCCCTGGTCTTTCAGCTCGAGGTGGAACCACATCACGTACTCGCCGGTGGTCTGATTGCGGATGACCTTCGGGCGCTCGAGGACGCAGCCCTGGGTCAGTTCGTGGTCGGGATGGTCCATCACCACGGGGAGCGCGATGCCCTCGTTCTCCCAGCTACAAAGGTCGGTGGACGAGTAGCAACCCACGCCGACCATAGCCTTGTTGCCCAGTCGGCCCTCAACCTTGTGCTCGCCAAACCAGTAATACACGCCGTCGTCGCGCAGCACCCCGCCGCCGTGGGCGTTGATGTGCGCGCCGTCCGTGTCCGGCCAAATCTCGCCGGGCCTGAAGCTGCCCACTAGGTGTTGTCCTTGAGCCACTGGATGGCGTCTTCGGCCTGCTTCTCGCTGGCCGCGTGCGTGCAGTACATGACCTTCTCGGGCTTGAGCTGGCTGTGGAAGAACGGGATGTCGTCGATGGACGTGTGGATCTCCAGCCCCTTGCCAAGTGACTGGATCTTCTGGAACATCTCGATCCAATTCTTGTGGCCCGGGTTGCCGGCTCCCGGCACCCAACTGATGACGTCGAGGTCGGGGATGGAGCAGATGTCCTCCAGGTGGACCAACGCCTCCGGCCCGTCGTAGTGGTAGACGGAGTGATCGAGGAAGCTGGCCTCTTCCTCGAGGGCGGGGATGACCCAGCGCCGGCCCATCTCGGGGGAGAGCAGGCAGATGAAATCGCACTGGATGAAATTCATGCGGCCCTCACCGTAAAACGGCGCCCAGCCGAGCGAGCCGTAGCGATCCATCTTCCCGGCGTAGTAGACACCCGAGTAGACCTCGTAGTAGATGGCGCGGACGTTCATCATCGCCTCGGTGATGAGGTCGGGGCAATCGTACAGATCAAAGCACAGCCGCTCCGGGAGACGCATCGCCGCCAGGGCGTCGAAGTTCGAGTGCAGGTCGAGGTTGGAGATGAGCACTTGGCCCTCGCAGCGATCGGCGAGGACTCGCACGAACTCGAGCATGCGCCGCCAGAGCGGGTTGTGGGCATCGAGGCGGATCGGGAGCACGTCCTCCCAGTTCTCGACAATCGGCATCGACCAGCTCGTGCTCGTGCTGTCTGGGGAGTGCTCGAGCGGGACGCCCAGGAATCCGGAGAACTGGTCCGGGCCGAAGCTCGGGTTGTAGCACGGAACTGCCTCGCCGCCGTAGTACGTTCCCGCAGCGTTCGCCAGCACCATGTCGGCGACGGCGTCGTATTCGCCATCGGCGCCCGCCATATACGCGGGCCCGGGCTTCTGTTCGGCGCCCTCTTTGGGCGCGCGAACCATGATCGCCGGGCGGTCGATGATCTCGCCTGCCCAGAAGGCGCGCCAGTATTTCCTGGCCTCCGCGAAGTCCGGCTTGAACTTGAGGCTATCGGGGATCCCAGCAGCTTCCATGTCGCCCTCCCAGGCTGTGTTTCGGTTCAAGCGCGAGAGTTCGTTGCGCGTGGGCTGCGTGCCTCCTGGGCTGACCGCAAGAACGACGCCGAGTTGGGGACCTCGGACCGCGCGACGACAACCAAGGGCCGCCGCTTGCATCGTTGCCGAGCGGCCCCTATAATTGGTGGGCCGCCTCCTAATACGATGACAGGTGAGATGCGTCCATGAGCTACGAACGCGGTTGGGCCGCGATCAACCTTGAGATGCCGGACCAGATCCCGCACACCGAGTACATCAGCCACCGCCGGTTCATCCAGAAAGTCACTGGGATCGATCCCGAGGGTGAGGGCGGCGGAGCGTCCGCGCCGGCGTTGGCACGGGCGCTGGACTTCGACCTGATCTGGTCGTGCTACGGGCGCGACTGGGGCACGCCTCGCGCCGACATGGGGCGAGCGAAGTTCTACGAGACGGAGACGCCGTGGGAGTCGAACTACGCGCTGAAGACCGTCGAGGATGTGTTGAGCTTCGATCCGACCGCATCGGCGAAACTGCCCAGTATGGACGAGCTGACCCAGAGCGTCCGCCAGTCGTATGAGAACGGGCAGAAGACCTACCCGGAGGCGGTGTACCCCGGAGGGTTCTACAACACCGTCTTCACGTGGCCGATCGTGACCTTCGGCTGGGACCTGTTCATCTTGGCGGCTATGGATGACCCCGAGCGCTTCGACAAGGTCCTCGAGGGCTTCACTGAGATCAGCATGATGGTCGTCGAGGCGCACGTGAAAGCGGAAGTCCCGGTCTTTCTTTGCCACGACGACATCGTCTGGGCGTCAGGCACCGTCTTCGCGCCCGAGTGGATGCGCAAGCACGTCTTCCCGCGGCACAAGCGGCTTTGGGCGCCGCTGCTGGAGGCCGGGATCAAGGTGTTGTTCTGCTCGGACGGAAACTTCGATGAGTACATCGACGACATTGCCGAGGCCGGCGCGGAGGGCTTCATCTTCGAGCCGCTCACAGACCTCGAATACATCGCCAGGAAGTATGGCCAGACGCACGTGATCGTGGGCAACATCGACTCGCGCATACTTCAGAACGGGACGCCTGAACAGATCCGCGCCGATGTCAAACGGTGCGCGGACCTGGGGCGCGACTGCCCCGGCTTCTTCTTCGCCGTGGGCAATCACATCCCGTTCGTCGTTCCCATTCCGAGCGTCGAGTGCTACCTCGAAGCCATCGACGAGATGGGGCGGCGCTAGCCGCGTCTCGCCTAGTCTAGGAAGGTATAAGCCCATTATGGAGGGCCCGCGCCGCGCAGCCGCAAGACATACGATGACCCGGGCGTCGCTCATCGATTCTCTCCTGCGATACGCCCGATACACGCTCGGCCAGGAACTCGACGCGCTGTCTTCGCGCGAGGTGTTCGAGGCCTTGTCTCTGGGCGTCCGCGATCAGATCATCGACGCGATGCTCGCCTCACGAGAGCGCTTCACGCAAGCTGATGCGAAGCGTCTCTACTACGTGTCGATGGAGTTCCTCGTCGGCCGATCCCTTGGCAATAACCTCTGCAACCTCGGCCTGCTCGACGTGGTGGATCATGTAGCCAGCGACTTGGGCTTCAAGCTCGCGGACCTTGAGCGGATGGAAAGCGACGCCGCGCTGGGAAACGGCGGACTCGGCCGACTCGCCGCTTGCTTCCTCGATTCGCTGGCCACGCTCGACATGCCCGGCTATGGGTATGGCATCAACTACGAATACGGTTTCTTCAAACAGGAGATCCACGACGGAGAGCAGCGCGAGCAGGCAGACAACTGGCTCGCGTTCCCCACGCCGTGGCTCATCCCGCGACCGGATCGCGTCTGCCCCGTGCCGCTGTATGGCCGCGTCGAGGACCGGCTCGACCGTCACGGACGATACCGGCCAACATGGGTCGACTGGCGGCTGATGAAGGGCGTCCCCAGCGACATGCCGATCGTCGGCCATGGCGGGAATACCGTCAACGTCCTGCGGCTCTTCTCGGCGCACGCGGCCCGCGAGTTCGACATGGAGATCTTCAACGACGGAGATTTCGTGGAGGCCATTCAGCGCAAAGTCGCGTCGGAGTACGTCTCCAAGGTACTCTACCCGACCGACGAGTTTCAGGAGGGCGTCGAACTCAGACTCGTTCAGGAGTACTTCCTCGTCTCCTGCTCCGTCCGCGACATCCTTCGCCGATGCCGGAGGCATGGCACCAAGCTTGAGGATCTTCCGGACAAGGTAGCGATCCAACTCAACGACACTCACCCGGCCCTCACGGTCGCGGAGCTGATGCGCACGCTCGTCGACGAGAACAGCCTGAACTGGGACGACGCGTGGGAGATCACGCAAGGGTGCCTGGGCTACACGAACCACACGCTCATGCCCGAGGCGCTTGAGCGCTGGCCCGTTCCGTTGCTGCAGCGGGTCTTGCCAAGGCACCTGCAAATCATCCACGAGATCAACCGCCGATTCCTCAACGACGTCGCCGCCCGATTCCCAGGCGACCCCGAGCGGCTGCGGCGGATGTCCATCATCGACGAGGGCGAGACCCAACACGTCCGGATGGCGCATCTCTCAGTCGTCGGGAGTCACGCGGTCAACGGCGTTGCGGCGATGCACTCAGAACTTGTCAAGGAACGCCTGCTTCCGGACTTCTACGAGATGTGGCCGGAGCGCTTCAGCAACAAGACAAACGGGGTCACCGTCCGCCGGTGGATCGTGCAGTCCAATCCGGAACTCGCGGGCCTCATCACGGACGCCGTGGGCGACGACAGTTGGGTGACGGA
This sequence comes from uncultured Armatimonadia bacterium, assembly GCA_964555935.1. Lineage (GTDB taxonomy): Bacteria > Armatimonadota > Zipacnadia > Zipacnadales > VGFC01 > CAZKUN01. Next base: position 77,103 of record CAZKUN010000005.1, read on the forward strand.
TTTCTCGAAGGTCCAGGAACTCGAGCAGCACGCGGATGACGCGGAGTTCCAGTACAGGTTCTACCGGATCAAGCGCACGAACCGCCACAACCTTGCGCATCGCGCGCGGGCGTCCACCGAGATCGTCGTCGACCCGACGAGCCTGTTTGACGTCCACGTAAAGCGCATCCACGAGTACAAGCGCCAGCTCCTCAACGTCATGCACATTATCCATCGTTACCTGGAGCTTGTGGAGGACGGCAAGGCGCCCACTCGCCCGCGAACATGGATCTTCGCCGGGAAGGCCGCCCCTGGCTACTGGCTCGCGAAGCAGATCATCAGACTTATCACTCACGTGGGCGCGATGGTGAACAGCGACCGGCGCGTGAAGGGCCTGATGAAGGTCGTTTTCCTCGCCGATTACCGCGTCTCGCTGGCCCAGTGCATCATCCCCGCCGCCGACATCAGCGAGCAGATCTCCACCGCTGGCACGGAGGCCTCGGGCACGGGCAACATGAAACTCGCGATGAACGGCGCGCTGACGATCGGCACGCTGGACGGCGCGAACATCGAGATCCTCGAGCAGGTCGGCGAGGAGAACTTCTACAGCTTCGGCCTGAGCATTGACGAGGTTGACGCCTTGCGTCACGAGGGCACGTACGATCCCCGACAGCTCTGCGACGCAGACCAACGCATCGCGCGAGTTCTGAGCGCCATTCGGTCGGGACGCTTCTCGCCGGACGAGCCGCAGGCGTTCAACTGGATCGATGATGTGATCTTCAATCAGGGCGACCGGTTCCTCTGCCTGGCTGATTTCGCGAGCTACGTCGAGGCGCAGATGCAGGCCGAGGCTGACTTTGCCGACGAGCAGACATGGGCTCGCAAGGCAATCCTGAACATCGCTCGAATGGGCCATTTCTCCAGCGATCGCACGATCCGCCAGTACGCCGACGAGATCTGGGGCATCAGCTCCGTCAACCAACCGACCAGCGTCTTGCACGCGTAAAGGGGGCGGGCCATTGGACCACGTAGCCGTCGTGGAGATCGTCACCAACAAAGTCGCCCAGCGTCTCAACCGTCGGCCCGAAGAGGTCAAGCCCGAGTGCAGCTTCTACGAGGATCTGCAGGCAGACCCGTTGGAGCTGACGGAGGTCATCATGGCCCTCCAAGAGGAGTTTGGCATCCGGGCCGAGTGCGAGGTGAGCGACGTCCGGACCGTTGCCGACGCGATCCGCTACGTTGAGACGCGACTTTACGAATAGCCGTCTTCCCCCGGTATCGCCTCAAAACTCCATCCCCCCAACCGGAGCCACCAGCATGAGTCTCCCCTCGTCTCGCCCGCCCAATGTCATCTCCATCATGGCCGACGATATCGGGATCGGCGACTTCGGATGCTACAACTCCGAGTCGCGCGTCCCGACGCCAAGCATCGACCGGCTTGCGGCGGAAGGCGTGCGGTTCACGGACGCGCACTCAGCGTCGGCCGTGTGCACGCCGTCTCGATACGGCGTGCTGACGGGCCGGTACTGCTGGCGATCTCAACTCGAGTACAGCGTCCTGTTTGGGTACGAGCCGCCGCTGATCGAGCCGGCTCGGATTACGGTTGCGAGCCTGCTGAAACAGGCGGGTTACTCGACGGCCTGCATCGGGAAGTGGCACCTGGGCTTGGGCTACTCCGCAAAGCCCGGCGAGGATGTCGACTTCACCGCGCCGCTGCCGTGGCCGAGCCAGACGGCGCGGGAGTTTGAGGAGAAGATAGACCTCACGCAACCCGTCACCGGCGGGCCGACCGAACTCGGCTTCGACTACTTCTACGGCACGTCCGGGTGTCCGACATGCCAGCCCCCGTATGGCTTCATTGAGAACGATCGCTTCGTCATCACCCCGACGGAGTACCGCGAGACGCAACCGTTTGCCGGCCGCTCCGGCTACCACGCGCCCGGCTGGGAGCACAGGGACGCCGACCCGAAGATCGCGGCGAAGGCGGTGGAGTGGATTGAGGGGCAGGCGGATTCAGACGAGCCGTTCTTCCTCTACCTCGCGTCGGATGCGGCGCATGAGCCATGTGTCGAAGAGGTCGTGCCGGAGTTCGCGCGAGGCCAAAGCGACGCCGGCCACCGAGGCGATCTCGTCTGGCTGTATGACTGGATGGTCGGCGAGGTGATGCATGCGCTCGACCGAACGGGTCAGGCCGACAACACGCTGGTCATGGTCACGAGCGACAACGGCGCGCTTCCCGGCGATCGGTTTGGCGATGGGGCGGGCGACTTCGCGGGCTACCATACGTATGGGCACAGGTCGTGCGGCGACTGGCGCGGGTACAAAGCACACATCTGGGAGGGCGGGCATCGCGAGCCGCTCATCGCGCGCTGGCCCGGACAGATCGAGGCGGGCTCAACGTGCGACGAGTTGGTGGCGTTGAATGATCTCATGGCCACGTGCGCGGCGGCCACCGATCAGGAGCTGCCTCCCGACGCGGGACCTGACAGCGTCAACATATTGCCAGCGCTGCTCGGCGAGACAACTCACGAGCCGCTGCGCGAGAGCCTCGTCCACCACTCCGGACAGGGGGTCTTCTCGTTGCGCGCTGGCCGATGGAAGCTCATCCACGAGAGTCTCGGCTCGGGCGGATGGCCGCCACCGACGGGCGAGCGACCCGTGCCCGGCGGACCGGGCCAACTCTACGATCTGAGCGAGGATCCAGCGGAGGGGACGAACCTCTGGCATGAGCGGCAAGACATCGTGAGGGGGCTGCGCGCGCACCTGGATGAGTTAAGGGCGCGATGAGGAGTGAGCGCTACTGCTCCGGTGAGGGTTCGGGCGGAGTCTCATCTTCCTCGGGTGGCTTCTCGTCTTCGTCAGGAGTCTCCGGCGCGGGTTCGTCGGTTGTCTCGTCGTCTTTCTTCGGCTTGTTGAAGATGCCGGTGAAGCCGCCCGTGGCCTCCAGACGTTCGTCCTCGATGTGGATGACGACGGTGGGCGCTTCGCCCGAGTCACCGTTGTCCTGCGTGAACTCGACCGGATCTCCGGTTAGGGTCAGCGTGTCTTCTTCTTTGAGGTGGACGGCTTTGTCGGCATAGACGGTCTTGTCTTCCTGCACCGCCACCACGTTGCCCTCGGCAACCGCGCGGCCTTCCTCATACCAGCTCGTGAGCTTCTCGCAAGTCACGACCGTCTTCTTCTCCGCGGCCTCGGCCTTCCTGTCCTTCTCCTCGGTCTCCACCGGCTCGGCGTCGGCGCCTTCCTGGGCGTCGTCCTTCGTCTTCTGATACACCATCCGGACGTTGCCGGTGACGACAGCCTTTTCCTCATCGAAGTCCGCGGTCAGGAGGTCGCCCGTGACGGTCGTGTCGGGTTGCTCCATCAGCAGGTTGCCCACGCAACGGGCCGTGTCGTCGCCGGCGTTGTAGACGCACTCGTCGCAGTAGAGTTCTGCGTCCTTGTGGCGGATATGCACGTTCCCGTTGAGGTAGTAGAGCCCCTTGTCCTGGTTCTCCGGGTCTTCCGGGTCCGGCTCGCGGCGGGCGTGGTCGGCCCATTCGATGTAGATCGGCTCGTCGTCTTCCTCATCTTCCGTCGCCGGGGCATCGTCGGCAGCGGGAGCCTCTTCGGTCGCCTTAATATCGGGGGGAGGATCGTCGACGGGCGTATCGCCATCTTGCGCCGCCGAGATAGCGAGGCAAAGCAAGGCGGCCAGCGCCGCCGCCAGCACCCAAAAACCGAACGTCTTCCGCTGCGCTCTGTCCCCCATCGCTATCGTCCGGTCCTCTCCTGAGCCTCGGCAACGTCGACCACCATCTGAACGTCATCGAGCGTGAACGCGCCGGTGTCGAGCGGGTACTTCAGGTTCTTGCCGATGCAATCGCTCCGGCCGGTGTCCATCCGCACTTGGTTTGGCGCGTAGACGGTCTGCGTGTCGGTATCGAACTTCATCCCCGCAGTCGTCACGGTCACCCTGTCCTTCGTCCGAAGCACGACGCGCCCTGGCGTCGTCAACATCCGCGACCTGTTGTCCCAATGGATCTTGTCCGTCGTGATGATCGCGCCCTTCGGCGAAACCACGCGGACGCGCCCCTTCATATCAAAGTCATAAGACACCGTATCGTAGTTGACGTGTTCAGCCGTGACGCGCACGGCGGGCTTTCCGTCCCTGCCGTAGATGAGCCCTTCCTTCAGGCGGGTCGCGCTGATCGCCTTGCCGCCTGTCTCCACCGCCAGGTTGCTCAACCGCACCTTCCAAGCCGGGCGTCCCCGCTCGCTATGTTGGAGCGTGAAGTCTTCAATCGCGAGCATCGGCCGAGGCTCGGGGGCGGCGCCAATCTCACCATTGCCGCCGTTGGCGTGGTCACCGTTGCCATTCGCCGTGGCCGCTTCTCGACGCACGTAGATAGCCGCAAGCACGATTGTGCCCACGAGGATGATGGCAATGATCGTTGCGGCGAGCGCCCTGGTCGACATGGTGCGTGGTTCTCTTCCCACTTAGACAACGCGCGGAGCGGGCCGCCAGGTCCCCTGCGGCCTAGATCGGCGGCGGCGGCGGGCCGAAGGAGAGAAACAGCGTGCCAATGTTGAGAATCTGACCAGCCGCAACCGTGCCGGGATGCCATGCTGTTGCGCCCGTGGACGGGTCCTGAGCCGTAACCTGGACAGCGCCGACGTTCACGTTGTAGAGGGTGAACCGGCCCGTGCCGTCACTGCGCGTCTTGGCCGTGCTCCCTCCGCCTCCGACGTTTGCGCCGTCGACCGCCGCGCCACTCGCAAGCGCGACCGTTCCGGTGATGTGCCCTCGTCCGCCATTGCGCGTCGGCGGGAGATAGACCGTGCCCGCCTGATTCTGGCCGCCAACGACGTTCAGCGGCACGTCAACGCGCTCGTGACCCGCCGCGGTGACCGTCAGCGTCTGCGCGCCCTGGCCCACGCCGGTCAGCGTGAACTGGCCCGTCGTCCCCGTCGTCGTCGTAACGCTGCCCGCCGTGACGGTGGCGCCGGTAACGAGCAGCATGCTTCCGTCATCCAACACCACTCCAAGGATGGTTGTCCCGCCACCACCACCACCGCCTCCGCCACCAAGTCCACCGCCGCCCCCACAACCCGTAAGCGTGATGGCCGCGGCAAGCAGCAAGGTGGCTGCAATTCGTGCTCTCATGGTCAACCTTCTCTCATTCAGCGCGCCCAAAACGCCGGCGCTATGGTCTGGGAACGTTGTCTCACCCTCGTCTTCAGCCGCTCAGCCCATAGTAATACCCGATCCGCATGACGGCAGTGGCGGGGACTGGCTTGCGCGTGACGATCCGACCGATCTGCCGGACCGAGTCCATCTCGATCCCCTCGCGCCATTCTGTCCCGTCCACAGTCACTACGAGCGCCTGCCGGACGATCTGCGTCTGGCCGTCAATAATCGCCGTCGAGCCGTCGGTCAGGATTGGGCTGAAGCGCACGTCGAACGGTCCGGTCGTGCCGGCGCCGGTGAACACGTCTTCCTGGAAGCGGGCGGTGTCGACAGCCGCGCCCCCTCCCCCGCACCCCAACGCTACGACTGCAAGAGACAGCAAGACCACACCCAGCACTAGTAGTCTCATCTTCGCCCACCTCGCCCTTGCCACGCGCCGGAACTTATGGCGCTGTGATCTGGAAATCCACGCCTGTCAACGCCCGGCCCGCACCACCGAGTGTCACCGTCTTGGCGATGCTGACCGTCTGGAAGCTGACTTCGATCCGATATTGGCCCGGCGGCACGAAGAGTCCATAGTTCCCGTCCGCGTCCGTGACTACCTCGTCGGTCGTCTGACCGGTAGCCACGAGAATCGCCTTGACGGTCGCGCCGCTGCTGTCCACTTTGTTCAGGATCGTCACCTTGCCACTGATGGTCGCCGGCCCTCCGGGCGGCCCCGCCTGGGTCGGCGCAAGCTCAAACTGCAGTTCCGGAAGCCCCGGCAGGACGGTGATATTTCGAACGATCGGATCGTAGCCCGGAGCGCTGACATTGACGATCTGATCGCCCACGGGCACGTCAATCAGCTCAAACGTGCCGTCGGCGCCGCTCTGGACGAGGGCCTCGGCTCCGACCTCCACGGTCGCGTCCTGAATGGGGGCGCGAGTGATGAGATCTATCACGCGCCCGCGAACCGTGGCCTTACTCGTCGTCGCGACGAGCTGGTAGTCCTCGACAGTGCCGGCCCCGCTCGAATCCTGGATCGAAAGGAAGCTGCGGGTCGTGCTGAGGAAGCCATCCGCGGAGACGACGGCAATCGTGTTGCCGGTGGGTGTCCCACCGATCGCGTACTGCCCGTCTTTGTCGGTTGCGCCCTCCACGGCGATCGGCGTTCCGGCGACATCGGGCTTGAGATTCAGGCGGACGTTGGCAATGCCCGTGCCGTCATCAGCGTTCGTAACCGTCCCAGTGACGCTACCCGTCAGATCGAGATCCGCCGCGTCAAGCTCGACCTCCACATCGGTCGGGCCGCTGACGTTCAGCGTGAGCTGCAGGAGGCGCGTGACGAACCCGCGGGCCGTGACAGTGAGCGGCTGGACAGGCTGGTTGGGCGATGTGAAGTCACCAAAGGGCACGTCCGGAATCGTGATCGTCTGCTCGCCGGCAGCGATGGTCGCCCGCTCGCCACCGACAATGACGATGACCTCGACCCCGGTGGCCGCGAGCGTGTCGGCGCTGACGACGGTAACCACCACCGTGCCTGTCGACGATGATCCCGTGCCCGGCGCGGTGACGCGGATCGAACTCGCGCTGCAGCCGACGAGCACGGCCGTGGCCAGGGACGCTACGACCCAGATTGCCCTCATACTTCCGCTCCTCACCAGTGGCTCCTATCGCGCAACCGAGATCCTACCGACCGCGCGACTGACTTGACCATCGTCTGACCGAGCGGTGAGATCGATGATGTACGTCCCGCTCGGCACGAGCGCGCCGGTGGCGCTTCTGAGGTCCCACATGAGAGACGATCGCCCGGCCGATTGCACGCGCTCCTGCACGATGTCGCGGACGGGTCGGCCCGCGATGTTGAGCACCCGCGCCGTCACGGCCGCGTCGGCCGATAGCGAATAGGTGATCTCCGCGCCCTGGTGAGTCTGCAGTCCGAGGACGCCGATCACAGCGAGCGCTCCCTGGTTCGCGGGCCTCAGTTCGATCTCAAACTCGCGCGGCACGTCCGATCCTGTGAACTCATACGCTGACGTCGTCCGCATCGACAACTCCCGTCCGGTCTGGAGATCCTTGAGCACGGGCCTGAGGTCCGCCGGCACGCCCGTCAGATCCGGCCAGCGCAGGCTGGCTCGGTCGCCAGGGCGGACCCCTCGAGCGCGAAGCCTCCACGGGCCTCGCGCCGCCTTGCCGCGTATGTCGGTGGCGTAATCGCCGGAATCGCGATCCCAGTCGGCGTTGACGAAGCCGAGACTCGGTTGGTCGCCGAAGCCCGGCGGCGCCTGCAAGTCGTAGCGCGAGTCGTACCCAGCCTTCGCCCCGCCCGCCGTGCCGAGAATCGCCTGACCCCGCCGGTCGCCGCACTCCATCATGACCAAGGCCTGCCACTCCGTGCCCGCAAGCGCGGAGTAGGGCTGCCTCGTGGCGCCGGCGGTGTCCGCTCCCGTGATCGTCGTGCTCGGAGCCGGGAACACCAGCAGAGCGCCGTCAGCCAACAGGCAGCGCACCCAGTACCCCTCGAACGGGTCGAACTGCGAGGCCAGGCCGTAGCCGGCCAGTTGGTTGTATCCCCACACGCCCGACTGCACCCAGCCGGCCGCGGCCGCATCCGCGAAGGTCTTCGTGTCCGCCGCCCCACGCTGAATCAGAACGTCGTCGATATCGACCACCCGGTTCCGCCCGGTGCCGACCATGTTCCAGCCCGCATACATCTGCGTCCGCACGTCCCGAGAGGCGTTGGCCTCAAGCCCGTCCACGGCCACCGTAACATCCTGCAGCACCCGGAGCCAGAAGCCGCGCCCCGGCCTGAAGAGATCGATGGTCGGGTAGATCTGATACTGCCCGCCGCCCGGCGCGTTCGGCTTCCAGCGCGCGAGGAGAAGCTGGTCGGCGGGAATCCCCAATGCCGACGCGTGGTCGTCGATGACCGGCGTGACGGGCAGAGACATCAGGTACAGCCCGTTCGCGCCGAGGGGGAAGTTCTTCGCGACGCCCACGCGCGATTCAGCTGTCAGGAGGACGTCGTAAGTGTCGAACGCCACGTTCACCTGTCGAGTGACGACGTTGTTCTGCGCGTCCGTGAAGGTTATCTGGAGTTTAGCCGGCGACATCGCCGTCGTGCTGATGCTGGCGCCCCACACCCCCCGCTCGACCTTCACATCCGTCAGTCCACCGAGGCCCGCCACATCGATCGTGCCGTCGCTGGGGCCGATGATCGCGCCGTAGAGATTGTTGTCGCCCGGATCGAACCCACGCACGCCGTACGGGAAGGGGTACTGGGCAAACAGCCCGTTCACATCCATCTGAACCGTGATCCGCTGCGGCCCGCCAACGTTGAAGAACGTCGGGATGAGAAAGCCCTCACCCGCCGCCGCCCCCGTCGCGGGGATCGTGATCTCGTTGCCTTCCTGGGCGAAGAGCGTCAGCGTGAAGTCGTGGTTGAAGTACGAGGTCCGCGCCGTCCCGCCTCTCGGCAACTCGTCGCCGTTGGTCGTCGTATCGTAATGCTCAACGATCAGGGCGACCGCATCGAAGAGAGGGATGTTCCACGTGTAGAGTTTGGGGCCAACCGAGGTGCTCGTGTCGAGCGCGTATTGCTGCCGATACCAGCCGAAGAATGACTGTCCTTCCATCGACGGGAGGACACCTTGGCAGATCTCAAGCAGGCTCGGCGTGTCGCCGCGAAGCGCATCTTGCTCCGGGGCGCTGAGCCCGTTGAGCAAGGCGTAATATTGAGTGTTGAAGCGGCGGAAGAACTGGGAGTCTTCGGTGTAGCACTTGAACCACGCCGCGCGCGCCTGCGCGATTCTCCACACCAGCATTCCCGAGAAGCCCGAGTCCGGGAACCACGTGCTGTTCCCGAGACCGGGTTGGTTCATTGCGTCATATACGGAGCCGCTGTAGAAGGGTCCGGGGTTGGCCGGATCGTAACCAGGCGACACGCCCGGCGAGATCTGCACGGCGGTCGCCGCGGAACCGATGAATCCGTGCTCCCAGCTGTCGAAGAACAGTCCCACGTCATCGTGGAACGCGTTGAGCACGAGCAGCATGAGCACGAAGGTGTCTTCGGGGAAGTTGCCGCTCATCGGCGGCAGGCGCAGCTCGTTGGTGGTCATGTCGTACGTGCCGCCCTGCAGCTCGCTGAGCGTGTCGTCCCTGATGACCTTGACGGTGATGTCAAACGCCGGTGGGCCGTAGATGACCCGTGCGATCGGCATGGCGTCCTGCAGGTAGTTCGCCAGGTCGGCTTCGTCGGCGGCCGACCAGCCGTCGAAATCGAAGGTGATGTTGTTCGCCGCGTCGCCGATCGCCGTGCCCGTATCGCGGGCGCGGGCGAGGTCGGGCAGGATCAGCGAGGTGCCCTGCAGATGCACCACCGTGCGCGGAACGCGGACCTTCGCGTCACGGGTCTTGATCCCGTTCCGTCGCATGAACTCCATCGCCACGGAGGCCTGGCTGAGGCCCTGCTCGGAGTGTTGCGAGTCGGTCGCTGTCTGCACCACGCGAGCGGCGCTCGATCGATCGGTCGTCCACATCCGGCCGCGATGCTGAACAACAATCGCGCCCTGGGGCCCGTTGCTTGTGGCTGCGTGCGGCGTGTTGCGGAGGTTGGTGAAGGGGTTCTGACCCGCATGAGCCACGCCGCAGGCGACGAGTGCCCCGATTACGCACAGGATGGATAACGCGGTCTTCGCCTGTGAGCGCATCTTAGATATCCCGCATGTCGTCGATCGGAAAAGCATCGGTCCCTCCCACCTCGCTCCACGGATCCCCAAGTGTCGGCTGCGAAACCACTGTCCGTTGCGGACGTCCCATCTGCGGCGCGCCGGGATCCTGTCCGAGCGGCCCGGACGTGCCCCAACCATCCGCGTAGCCAGGACCATACGTTCCCGGCTGGCCCTGATCGAAGCCCTCGAGTCCGGTGAACTCGCCGCTGCCCCGGCTGCCCGAGTATGGGTTGTAATTGCCACCATAGTTGCCGCCACCATAGTTGCCGCCACCATAGTTGCCGCCACCATAGTTACCGCCACCATAGTTGCCGCCACCGTAGCTGCCGCCACCATAGCTGCCGCCGCCATAGCTGCCGCCGCCATAGCTGCCGCCGCCGTAGCTGCCGCCGCCGAAGCCCGACGATCCCCCGCCGGACCGGCCAAACTGCCCGTAGCCGCCGTAGGAATTGGTATACCCGCCTCCCATCGACCCGCCCCTGGACCCACCGTACATCCCGCCCTGGCCGCCCAACATCTGGAAGCTCTGATTGCGGTTGCCGAGCGAGGAGAGTCCACCAGTGAATCCGCCACCGAAACCGCCGCCCCCGCCGCCGCCGCCGAAGATGCCGCCGCCAGGCCTGATCGACTGGTTCATGTTGCCGGCGTCACGACGACGATCGCCGCTGACCGATCCCTGGAAATTCGTGGAGAGAGACAGCATGAGGAGATTGGTCGTGTAGTCCTGGCCCGCAGCGGTGACGCCCGGGATCGTCGTATCGCTCTGCGGGAGTCGCGAGTCATTGCGGATGAGTTGCCACCCGAAGTTCAGCCCCATGCTGGGGGTCAGCTCGTAGTTCAGGGCGATCTCAGCCGTCTGCTTGGCGAAGTCCGAGTAGCCGCTCACGAAGTCACTGAACCCCACGCGCCCGGTGATCCGCGACCGATCGTTCAACTCGTACTGAACGTCGGTCACGACATCGAGCAGGCTCGTGTCCGTCAGCGTGGCGATCTCGTTCTCGCCCGTTCCAGCGAAGTCCGGACTCACGCCCCACTGCTTGTTGACGTTGAAGCGGTAACTCAACGCGCTCTTCTCGGGGCGGTAGCTGGCGCCAAGACTGAAGCTGTTGTTGAGCACTCCGCCGCGGTCCTCGTCGAGGAACTGCAGCAGGTCCGAACCGACCGATGCGTTCAGCGACCACTCCCTAGTAGGCAGCCAGCTCAGACCGATGTTCCCGTAGCGCTGGTCGCTGTCGGCAAGATACCCCACGGAGCCGGCGCTCTCGTACTTGCGCATGCCCAAACTCGCATCGACGTTGATCTTGTCGCTCGGTTGCCACGACAGTCCAAGCCGGGAGGTCGAGTCGGTGTACCGGCTGAGTTCGGGCTCGTCCTCATCCGGCAACGGATCGCCGCCGCCGATCTGCAGCGGCATGAGCGTGCCGGAAAGGCCGAACGGAACCCCGCCGATGTTCCCGCCGTAACCGCCGCCCAGACCCGAGGAGTACCCGCCGAACCCGATTCCGCCGCCATAGAAGCCACTCGTCACGGCGCCGATCGCCTCGGTCCGCGACCAGTCGAGGTTGAGGTCGAGGTTGTCCATCACGCGCCAACGCGTGCTGACCTGAAGATTCTCAGAGTCGCCGCGCTGCGCCTGGAAGTTGCTGGCCGAGTTGTTCTGGCTGTAGTTTGTGGCGAATGACAGCGAGTCGCTCGGCGTCCACGAGGCCGCCATCGTGAGCGTCTTGGTGCTGCTGGACTGAGCCGATCCCAACGGATCCGTGTCGTCGGCGTCCGCAAAGCCTGCGTAGTTCTGCTGCGTGTCCATCACGCCGATGCGGAAGGTGTATGGCTTCTTGGCTGGCGCGTAGTCGAGATTGATGTTCATCGTCTCGAGCAAACTGTTGGCCTGACTCCCGCCGGTGTTTTCCATCGTCTGGCGGGAGAGGCTGAGATTCGGCCAGCCCGGATAGTTCAACATTAGCATCGAGTCGTTGCGCGTGGCTCGAACACCCAGCGTTGGCGTCGTTGCGGGGTCTTGGTAGGCCCGGTCCAGGCTGGTATCAGCCCCAAAGCCCGTTCCGCCCGTGTAGCCGCTATAGCCATACGCGTAGCCCGAGTCGGTCTTGACGTCGGAGAAGCGGTGGGTGAAGGAGATCTTGTCGGATGGTCGATACCCGAACGCGGCCGTCAGGCCTTTCTCGTTCCGGAAGAACCCGACCGTGTCAATGTAGCTGTAGGTGGGGTCGACGTCACGATACTGCAAGTCTATGTCGAACTTGCGCCCGCGCCGATAACGCGCGCCCGTGCTCAGCGCCACGCCAGTCTCGCCGCCACTTTCGCTCTGAGCCGCCGTGAGGTCCCATTGGAGATCATCATCCAATCGGTGCCTGAGAGTAAGCCCCGTCACCGTGGTATCCCCAAGCGAGCTGCCGCTCGGCCCAACCTGATAGTAGTACCGAACGCGCACGACGGCCGTGGCGGGGACTGGTCTGCGCGTGATGATCCGGCCGATCTGCCGGATCGAGTCCATCTCGATGCCCTCGCGCCACTCTGTCTCGTCGACCAGGAACACGAGCGCCTGCCGGATGATCTGCTCTTGGCCGTCAATGGTCGCCGTCGCGCCGTCGGCCAGAATTGGGCTGAAGCGCACGTCGAACGGACCCGTCGTACCTGATCCGGTGAACAGGTCTTCCTGGAAGCGCGCCGTGCTGTTGCTGCCCCCCGCGCTCGTCGCGTGCTCGAGTCGCGTGACGGACAGTTGCAGGTCGTCGTGCAGCAGCGCGCTCTCAAGCTGCCAACCGGAGGTGGTGCCGCCGGTCTCGTAGTTGGTCGCCGACTGGTAGCTGACTGACACCACGCTCGTGCTGGGAATGATCGTCGGCGGCTGGCCGGGCGGCTCGAACCAGAGCTGCCCCGTGTCGTAGTCGAGGGTGTAGTCCTCGCCAAAGCGCATGGGCCGCTCGTCGATCTTCACGAGTTCGGAGCCATCGACAACCGGCGTGAACGTCAGGAAGTACGGACCAGAGGTGTTGTTGCCGGGGAACGTCTGGCGCCGGACGAGGCCCTTCTCCTGCGACGTGAAAGCCCGGAAGAGCATGTTGTCGTTGATGCGGTGATCGAGTTGCAGCCCCTCGAGGCTCTTCGAGTATGACGCGAACTGGTTCCCGCCGATGTTGACATTCAGGTCGCCCCAAAGCAGCGCCGTGTTCTTGCTTTGGTAGCCAACGACGAACTGGTTGTTGTTGAAGCCATACCCGCTGTTGGCAATGTGGGCGCGCAAACCGAAGTTGCCGTAGATAGGTCCCACGATGTCGAAGCTCGTGGTCGCCTGCATCGGCGACGTGTTCCAAAACTGCGACTGATACGCTTCCTCGGAGCCGGCGGTGAAGTTCTGCCGGAGGGAAAACTCGCCTCGGCCAGAGATCTGAAGTCCGTCGAAGAGATCGCCCGTCGCGTCGTCCGCCTTATCGAACCATCGCGAAACAGCGTCGAACAGATCCGCGTTGGCCAGCGGGCCTATGGCAAGCCCGCCGATGACCAAACCCAATCTCAGTGCGGCGCCCCATGCACGCAAGCTAGTGCCCTCCGCATTCGGTGATCTGCCGTTCGACGATTGACGGGCCCCGGGTGGTAGATGCTTCCCCTGGCTGGGGACGCGGTGTTTCGACTCTCGCTGAGTGGGATTTGTTCCGGGGTCAGAGGCCGAATCTGGTAATCAGTTCCTCGACCATGTCGAGGTTCCTCTCGGCGGCGGCCCTCAGGCGGTCGGCCCGCGTCTCGAGCGAGTCCCCGCTTGCGTCTCGATCCGCCCAGGCGTCCGATATGACCTGGACCACTTCGTCCTCCGACGCGCTCCGGTCCAGCCACGTCGCGTCGACGCTCTCCGCGAACGCGGCGACCTTTGGATCGTACGACAGGGCCACGAAATCCACGCCCTGCGCGGCGGCGAAGATCGCCGAGTGCAGGCGCATCGCCACGACCAGGTCGAGGCTTCTGACAAGGCCGATCCACCGTTGGGGAGACAGTTCGTCATCCGCCCCGACGACGCGTCCGCCCGCCTCGGCGGCAACGCGCTCGGCAATCCTCGCATCGACCGGCCGGTGCAGGGCCAACGGGACAATGCTCGCCTCGGCGGACAACTCGCCCGCCGCCCGAAGCGCTCCGTCGACCAACGCCTCGCATCCGCTCACGTCACGAAGCGCCAGGCCTAGCCGCGGACCCTCGCTCGCGGGCGGGAGCAGATGAGCCACATCTTCGGGAGGAGACGGTTCGGCCAAAGGCGCCGGGTCAGCGGCGACGAGCACGCGCTCGCGGTCCACGCCAAGGCTGACCAGCAAGTCCGCCGATGCCTCGTCACGGACGGTGATGGCGGCCGCCTTGCGCGCGGCGCGTCCGGTGAACAGTCTCGCGAGGGAGCCCGTGAGCGGTCCGATGCCCTGGGCGTAGAAGGCGTATGGCGTTCGCCGCCACGTGGCCGCTTCGAGGATTGCCAGGTAATAGGCCGCCGACTTGGCGCTGGTCGCGTCCTGCAGCAACCCTCCCCCGCCCTGGAGCACGAGGTCAGCCCAGCCGATTGCTCGCCAGACAGCCGCCTTGTCCCAGCGGTCCTCGGCTTGGACGCCATGCCCGCCGCGGGTGGCGGCGGGGTCGTTCGACAAGACCGCCAACTCGCAGTCCGGGACACGCCGCCGAAGGCCATCAAGCGTTCCCGCCAGAATCGCCTCGTCGCCCGCGTTGCCGAAACCGTAGTAGCCTGAGATCAGTATCCGCATGAGATCGCCGCGCCGTCTACTCCCCGCCATCCCGCGGCGACCCAGACGCGAGCCTCCGCCAGCAGGTCTCGCCGATCTCGCAGATCGCGTAGAGCACGACGCCAAGGGCGGCGCCGAGCCACAGGCCATGGAGCGCGCGCGATAGCGAGATCTCGACGGGGGTGTGGAGGTGGCTGAACGTGTTCACGAGCGACACGAGCCCGACCGTGCCAACCGACAGGATGATCCATCGCCCGGCCTGTTTCCCAGCCAACATGCGCGCCAGCCCAAGAACCAGGAACGGGTATCCGATGAGGACTTCCTTCGTCCTCGGCCGCACGCCAAATGCCCGGTCCATCAACGCGCGAAACTTCAGCTCAACCACCGACACGCCCAGTCCGCTGTCGTTGCCGCTTCGCATGATGAGGACGGCCATGCCGGCAACGCCGATGAGCAGCGCCGCAACGTGCCAGTACCGCACCACGCCCTCGGCCGCCTTGCGCCAGCCACGCATCAGGACGCGCCACCGAGATTCGTCGTCGCCCGCTCCGTCGGCGCCGAGGTCCCACCCCATCAGAATCAGCAAGACGGCCACGAGCGGCACGAACTGTGAGGGCTTCACGCCGCGGAACTGGTCGAGCTTGAGCATGAACTTCGTCTCGGCCAAGCAACCCACGATAAACAACCCACCGAGAAGACTCGTGCCCGCTGCCACGGCGTAGAGCAACAGGCCTTTCGCCAACGCCGCCCACCGTCCAAGCGCCTCGGCGGAGGGCCGGTGTCGCGCAACCGCGTAAGTCGGCAGAGCCATCGCCGCCAACAGGGCGCAGCCCTGGGCAGTGATGTTAGGCGATACCCACATGCCGGCGGCAGACAGCAAGATCGCCGCGCCAAGGCCGATCAACGTCACCACCGGCGCCGTTGCCAGCAGCTCCATGAGGCACAACGCAACAGACGCCAACGCGCCGACCATCACCATCCACCGCAGCCACGGGGAAACGCCAAGGGGGGAGTGGGGCCTCGGGTGCCCGAGACTGAACCCATCCGCCCTCAGACGAGTCGCGATCTCGCCGACATAGCCCTCGGCCGACGCCATCGGCTCGTAGCTGCTGGGCGGGAAGAGCCGCACGTAGCAGGCCCGGATGTTGCGCTCCCGCACCGCCAACGCGAACCGATCGACCGCGCGGCGTTGAGGCATGCCTAGCATCTCGCTCTCGCTGATGCTATGTACGCGCACGAAGTCCCCGGGCATTTTCGTGGCGAGAGCCGCGTCGCCGTGTTGCTTGCCAAACTCCACGTAGCCATAGACGAGATCCCGCGAGAGCATTTCGATGGCAACGTCCTCCAGGCTCTCAGGGTGGCCAAGCGTCGCGTTGCCCGCAAATATCACCAGCGTCGCCTCGAGATCGCTCGCCCAGTCCAAGGCGTCCGCCGTCGCCGCGCCCCACTGGTTGCCATCGGCCCGAGGGCGCGGCACGAAGCCCAGCCCGGCGCCCTTCACGTCCCACACGCCGTCGCGCGCGTACCCAATCCCCAGACCCGATATCTCGGCTATGCCGATCGAGTAGAGGTTCAGGCGCGAGGCGAACGCGGATAGCTGAACGATCTCAGCGACGTCCTTGCCGCCGGACAGCCGGGTGACAACGCTTCGGTGGATGCGGCGAATCATCTCGGGGGGACCGACCAGCGAGGCTTGCGGAATGCCCTGGTCCGAGGCGCCGCCAGGCAACTCCACAGGCACGGAAGATATCGCGCCGCCCGACAGCATCTCGCGGACGGTATGCTCGGTGATCGCGACATCAGTCGCGCCGGCGTCGCGCATTCGTTGGGCGACATCTCCGATTGGCAGGCCGGAGATTCCTGCGAGGTCGCGCAGTTGCGCGTGGTCCAAGACAAGCGCCACGCGCCGATTGCTCCGCTCCAGGCGAACGCGCGCAACCGTCGCGGCGAGCGCCGCAACGGCTGCGATTACGACCAAGCCCCAGCATGCAAGACAGGCGTGGTTTCTTCGCATGAAGCTGTGGCGGGCCCCCAACCCGCCTCATTCCATCAGTCGAGACCAAGCGCGCGTGAAGTGGGCCCGCGGCGCGAGCCTACTTCGGCGCGATGCGGTTGAGGGGCGCGTAGTTGATCGACGCGTTCGCGCCCAGGAAGTCGCCAATGGCCGAGGCCATCGTCCCTGACACGCCCTCTATGATAGCGCCCTCATTGAAGCCTGGCACGGTGAAGTAACCGGATCCGCCCTTGGCCAGGTCTTCAGGCAGCGCGACCTTGTACATGGTGTTAGCTTGCACGGCGGCACCCTTCACCGTCAGGCTCGTGATCCGGGTGCCCGGCGCGCCATCGGGATCATACTGCACCTTGATGCCCGCAACCTGCAGAAAGTGCGCGCTCGCCGCGGTTGGCGCTCGCGCGAGGGACCGCTCGAGAGCGGCTCGGATCGTTGCGCCGCTGAAGTTCGAGACCACCCACACTCGCGTGGGCTTTACGAGCAGCGCCGAGACATCAGCAGCCGTCACCTTGCCGGGTTCGACCGCGCCGGATGAGAACTGCGCCGCGCTCACGAAAGCCGCGTCCGCGTTGCCGGCAGTCTTCAGCGCA
>CAZKUN010000005.1:94307-98405 GCA_964555935.1 uncultured Armatimonadia bacterium
GCGGCGGCTGCCAAATCCGAATGATATGCAAGGCCAATGGGACCTCGCGCTGGCGAATCCCCTCGGTCGCGAGAGGAGTATCCGTCTTCGCTGCATCCGCCGCGATCGCGGACAGCAGACCCACCGCCAAACTCAGGACAATTACTGTCGCAACGGTGTTTCTCATGTCAGTTACCTCCTCGGCCTGCCTCCGCTTGGAGGTAAGCCGCCATCAACTCGTCTAAGTCACCGTCCAACACCTTCGCCGAGTTCCCCACCTCAAAGCCGGTCCGATGATCCTTGACCAGCGTGTATGGCTGCAACACGTAAGAACGAATCTGATTCCCCCACTCGATGTTCCCCTGCTCGCCTCTCAGCGCCGCCAGTTCCTCTTCGCGCTTCTGCCGCTCCAGTTCAAACAGTTTGGCTCGCAATATCGTCATCGCCGTGCGTCGGTTCGCGTGCTGGCTGCGCTCGTTCTGACAACTGACGATGGTCCTCGTCGGCAGATGCGTGATGCGAACGGCTGAGTCCGTCTTGTTCACGTGCTGCCCGCCCGCGCCGCTTGCGCGGAACGTGTCGATCTTCAGATCATCCGGGTTGATCTCAACCTCGACGCTGTCGCTGATCTCCGGCACCACGTCCACGGCCGTGAAACTCGTGTGCCGACGCTTGCTTGCGTCGAAGGGTGAGATCCGCACCAGGCGGTGAACGCCCAATTCGGCCTTGAGGTAACCGTACGCATTGAGTCCGGTCACCCTGGCGGTTGCGCTCTTGAATCCCGCGCCGTCGCCCGGGACCGAGTCGACAACCTCGAAGCCGTATTTCCGGTTCTCAGCCCACATCGAGTACATCCGCAGCAGAATCTCAGCCCAGTCACATGCTTCCGTCCCACCGGCTCCGGCGTTGACCGATAGAATCGCGTTGCTGGCATCGTACTCACCCGTCAGCATCGCGGCGAGTTCAAGCGTTCCGAACTCTTTCGCGGCTTGCGCGCAGCCGTCGCGGACCTCGTCCTCCTGCGTCTCGTCCTGTTCCTCGATCGCCATCTCGGTCAGCATCTGCAGGTCTTCGACGTCCTGCGCCAACTGATCCCACGGGTTCACGTAGTCCCTGAGCTGGCTCAGCTTCTGCATGTGCTCCTGAGCCGACTCCGGATCATCCCAGAATTCCTGGGCTTCTATTTCCTTCTCCCATTCCGCTATCTGACTGGCCTTCCCGGCCAAGTCAAAGACGATCCCTCACCTTCAGAATGGACTGGTGCAACTGGCCGATCTCCCGCTGAATATCAAGCAGCACCTGCAAACGCCCCCTTCAGACATCCATCGTTGCTCCGCGTTTCTCGCCCCAGCCTCGCCCATCGCCCTCTATGTATATAGACCACTACCATTGGTAGTTGGTTCTGTTGACACGACGGGAATCACACCCTACAGACACAGAAGGCGCTCCCCCGACCGGATGGGCCGATGAGGAGCGCCTCTAGTTGCAGGTTTGGCTCGAGGTCACTTGCCGCGGAAATCCGCCGGCGCCTCTGGTGTTGCCGGCTCGTCCGGCGCGGGTCCGGCGATGATCACTTCTGACCCCTTGGCATCGCTGCCAAAGCGGCATCCAGGCCAGACCTTGACCAGCCCGGTGGCCACGTTGCCGGCCCAGATCTTCGCGAGCCCCATCATCGACTTGGCGTTGTTGGCCTCAACATCGCGCGGGTAGACGGTGACCAGCTTCACGCCGTCGACCCAAATCGTCGGCTTGCCGCGGATGGCGGAGATCGTCACGGGAGCCGGGTTGTGATACGAGAGGATCTGGATCAGGCGATCGTTGATGATCTTCTCTCGCTCAACCACCCTGAAACCTGCGGCAGGCGTGCGCAGCCGAAGGAAGAGCACGCTGTCGATGGCAATGTCAGCCTCGAGTGGCTCGACATACTTGCGCTCCGGCGGAGCATCCTGCGCGAATACGACGCTCGTGGCGAGCAGAGCTGCGACCAGAACGATCACGACTGAATACCTTGCAAACATGCGGGAAGTCACCTCGGTCCGGGATCGTCAAGCATCGTCCCGACTCAATGTACCCTGTTGTCCCTGAGTTCGTCAACAACCTGCGGGCACCTGCTTATGCCCACGCGGCCCATGTCACAAATCCGGAACGCCGCCAAAACGCCGATCTCGGTCCTGATACGCCCGGATCGCCTCGTTCAGATGCTCGACCTGAAAGTCCGGCCAGAGCAAGTCCATGACAAAGATCTCGGCATAGGCGATCTGCCAGAGCAAGAAGTTGCTCACCCGCATCTCGCCGCCCGGTCGGATGAGTAGATCGACCTCCGGAGACTCCGGGAGATACAGTTTGGCGATGACCGACTCATCAGTGATGTCGTTCGGTGCGATCCGACCCAGCGTCACGTCGTGCGCGAGCTTCCGGCAGACATCCACGATTTCGGCGCGCCCGCTGTAGTTCACGGCCATGCTGAGGAGAAGGCCGTCATTGGTCTTCGTCTCCTCTTCGGCTCGGCGGATCGTCTCCTGGAAGCTGTCGGGGAGTTCGTGCGTTCGGCCCGAGGCTCTGAACCGGATACTGTTGGCCTGGAGATCCGGGACTTCCGCCGCGAGCGCTGCCTCCATGAGGGCCATCAGGCCCGTGACTTCGTCGTCAGACCTCTTCCAGTTCTCCGTGCTGAACGCGTAGATCGTGAGGCACTCCATCCGCTTGTCGGCACAAGCCTGGACGAGGCGCTTCGCGGCTTTCCGGCCCTCAACGTGGCCCTCAATACGCGACAGCCCGCGCTGTTGGGCCCAGCGCCCGTTGCCATCCATGACGACCGCTACGTGCCGCGGCAAGAGACCCGCGTTTTCAGCCATTGCGTCCTCCCGTCACCGGCTGGCCGCCGCCGGCTTCTCATACGACTCAACTGCCCCGGCCTCGCCGATCTCGGCGCTGAGGTCATCGCGCAAGATCCGCGGGTCACTGACGTTCAGGCGGAAGAGATGTCCCGGGCAAGCACAGTCCGAAGCGCCAAAGCTCTTCGCGGCCAGTTCCCCCAACTCCAACGAGTCAATCGCAGCCGCCAGCCGACACTCGCGTCCCTCACGCCACGCCCACGTAACGGCGCAAACCGGCCGGGCCACGCGGGCGAGGTAGTCGATGTGCCAGCGCATCGGCTTGCGCTTCCGACGATGCCGCTTCAGTCGCTTGGCGATGGCGCGTTTGGCACTGCCGACATATGCGTGAAACCCCCGCCCAAGGTTGATCTGTCCCAACGCGCCAACCCTGACGGGGGCCCCCTCAACTATCTCGAATACGTAGATATAGACGCCCGAATATCTCTCCGCCGAGTTCACCTAGACCTCGTCGCGTCGCGGCCCGGGTATCGGCGCCGCGACGGTCAACTCAATGCCCTCGTCGGTAACGCGCTCGCGGATGACGCGGGGCAGCGCATCGCTTGACCCCATGCCGGTCGGTCCCGTGGCGATCACCCGTGATACGGTCTGACCCACAGCCTCGATCGCTTCAGTCGCCTCCGGCAGTGGCAGGGCAATCAGGCTGCGGTCCACGGGTTAGACCTCCATGATCTCTTCGCGCTTGGCCTCCACGACTCCGTCAATCTTCTTGATCATGTCGTCGGTGGCCTGCTGCACTTCCTTCTCACCGATCCGCACCTCGTCCTCGCTCAAGCCGTCGTTCTTCTCCATCGACTTGATGCCGTCGATCCCCTCGCGGCGGATGCCCCGGATCGCGACCTTCGCATCCTCGCCAGCCTGGTCGACGCGCTTGGTGAGTTCCTTGCGACCCTCCTCGGTCGGGGCCGGGATCTCGATGCGGATGATGTTGCCGTCGTCCGATGGGTTCAGACCGAGGTCTGAGGTCAGGATGGCTTTCTTGATCTTGGGCACGAGGGTCTTGTCCCAAGGCGTGATCGTCAGGAAACGCGGCTCTGGAACAGCAACAGTCGCTGCCTGGTTGATCGGCGTGTCCGTGCCATAGTAGTCCACGGAGATGCCTTCCAGCAGGGCAGGCGTCGCCCGTCCGGCGCGAATCCTGGCCAGCTCGCCCTCGGTGCGTTCGAGCCTGGCATCCATCTTCTCTCTCATATTAGCGATGAGTTTGTCCATATCAGGCGCCCCT
>CAZKUN010000006.1:0-16873 GCA_964555935.1 uncultured Armatimonadia bacterium
TGTGCAACGGGACGGCAACCTTGCACTCGGCGATCTTCGCCGCGGGGGCGCGCGCGGGGACAGAGGTGATTGTCCCTTCGGTGACGTGGCATGCGAGCATCACTCCAATCCTGCACTGCAACGCCACGCCCGTGTTCTGCGAGGTGGACCCAGAGACGTTCTGCGCCGACCCGGCTGATGTGAAGAGGCGCATCACCGAGAAAACGGTGGCCAGTGTCGTCACGCACGTCTACGGCAACCCGGCGGATATGGACGCGTTGCTGGAGATCGTGGATGGGACGGACATCACGCTCATTGAGGACGCGTCCCACGCGCACGGGGCGATGTGGGGCGACCAGATGGTCGGCTCCGTCGGGCACATCGGGTGTTTCAGCCTGCAGGGAAGCAAGGCGGTGACGGGCTTTGAGGTGGGCGTCGCGACGACGAACGATGACGAGCTTTACGACCGGATGCTCGCCCTCGGGCAGTATGGCCGGTGCGGCGCGCTGTGGCAAACGGACCGATTTGCGGATCTGCGGAACATGGGGCTTGGGATTAAGTACCGGGCGAACCCCTTGGGCATTGCCATGGCGCGTGGAGGACTGAAGCGTCTGCCGGAGCTGAATGAGAAGCGGCTGGCGTGGTTCAGCCGGCTAGACGGCCTGCTCGATGGAGTGCCCGGGGTGATGCCCCAGAAGACCTACGCGAAGGCCAAGCGAGGCGGGATGCTGCTCTACACGGGAACGGTCGATCCGGAGGTGATCGGCGCGCCGGTGTCGATCATCCTGGAGGCGCTCGTCGCGGAGGGCGTGGGGACGACGCCGGAAATCACTCCCTTCGGCTACGGCGTGATGCATCTGGAGCCACTCTTCAATGACTTCCCCCTGGACGATCTCGGCGGACTCTACGGGGACCTGCCAGCCGGAACCCGGCGGCCGATGGCGCGGGGTTCGCTTCCGATCAGCGAGAACGTGCATGCGACGTGCTTCTGGCTCTCGACGCCCGTCGACCCCAGCCCCGAGTGGGTTGACCAGACGGCGGAGGCGTTCAGGAAGGTGGCGGCCGGCGGCGAGCGACTGGCGGAGATCGCCCAGGAGCGCGAAGGATGAGCAGGCCGAAGATACTCGTGGTCGGCAGCGCGAACATGGACCTGGTGATCCGGACGCCGCGGATGCCGATCGGGGGAGAGACGCTGTTCGGCAGCGGCTTCAGCACGGTTCGCGGAGGCAAGGGCGCGAACCAGGCGATCGCCTGCGCGCGGATAGGCGCGGAAACGTGGATGCTCGGGTGCGTCGGCAAGGACGCGTTTGGCACTGTGATGATCGCCGGGCTGGAGGACGACGGCGTCAACTGCCGGCACGTCCGTCGCCATGCCGATGCGCCGACAGGCGTCGCGATGATCATGATCGACGATGCCGGCGAGAATTCGATCATCGTCGCGCCCGGCGCGAACATGAAACTAGAGCCCACCGACATCGCCGATCTCACAGACTTCGGCAGCTTCGACGCGGTGCTGCTTCAACTTGAGATTCCCATGCCCGTCGTCGAGGCGACGCTTGAGGCGGCGCGCGACGGCGACGTGCTGAGCGTGCTGGACGCAGGCCCAGCGACAAACGTGCCACCAGACGTCCTGCACAACGCGGACGTCATCAGCCCTAACCAGACCGAGGCGCTGACGATGCTCGGCGAATCGGTGGATGCGGATATCTCGCCGACGGAGGTTGCCGCCAGATTGCTGGACGCGGGCTCGAGGAACATCGTGCTGAAACGCGGCGCGGAGGGCGCGATCGTCGCCGACATGAACGGACAGGCGGCCGTGCCCGCCCACAAGATCGATCCCGTCGACACAACCGGAGCCGGTGATGCATTCACCGCGGCGCTGGCGGTGAGTCTCGCGAGCGACGCGAGCCTCGTGGAGGCGACGCGATTTGGGTGCGCGGCGGGGGCGCTAGCCGCGACCATTTTTGGCGCGGCGCCATCAATGCCGACGCTCGACGCCATCGAGCAATTCATGAAAGAGCAGGGAGCGTAATCGCGTTGATCATCTCATCATCTCTGATGTGCGCCGACCTCACGCGGCTGGGCGAGGACCTCGCCGAACTCGAGCGCGTCGGCGTTGACTGGCTGCACTTCGACATCATGGACGCGCACTTCGTGCCGAATCTGACCTTCGGGCCCGACATCGTCCGCAACTTGCGGCCGGTCACGAAGATGCCGTTTGACGTGCATCTGATGATCGAGGAACCGATTCAGTACCTTGAGGATTACGTCGACGCCGGAGCGGACATTCTCGTAGTCCACGCGGAAGCCTGCGGGCACTTGCAGCGGACGCTGGGGAAGATCCGCGACCTCGGCGCGAAGGCCGGCGTTGCGCTGAATCCGGCGACGCCGCTGAGCGTGCTGGACTACGTGATGGACGATCTCGACATGATCCTGCTCATGACGGTCAACCCCGGCTACGCAGGTCAGAAAGTCGTTCCGGCGACGCTCCCGAAGATTGGCGAACTCGCCGAGCGGCTCGAGGCAGAGGGGCGCGACATCATCCTGCAGGTCGATGGGAACGTGAGCTTCGAGAACGGGCGCAGGATGGCGGCTCAAGGCGCGACCTCGTACGTCGCGGGCTCGTCGAGCGTGTTCCACAGGGATCTCAGCCGCGAAGAGGGCACGCGCCAGTTGCGCGACGCGATGGCGGCCGGCGCGGCGGAATGGCGCGCGCGGTAGAGCTATCGCCGCACCATGGAGCAACCACACCGGCCCGGGAACGCTCCGGGCCGGTTGCCGTTATTGGGGCTTGCACATCCCGCGGAAGCGTGCTACCATATATCGAACATTTGTTCTACTACATTGGGGGACTACACATGCCGGAATGCATGGACAGAGCCGCTGATTTCATCTGGAAGAACGCTCGATTGCTCGACCGGCAGAGGTTTGCGCACCACTTCCTGGGCGGGTCACGAGATGGCGTGGTCTCCGCTTTGCAGGCCTACCAGAACGATGACGGTGGCTTCGGCAATGCGCTTGAGCCAGACATGCGCTGCCCGACGAGCCAGCCGCAGTTCCAGGAGGTTGGGCTGCGCATCCTCGATGAGGTGGGCTTCGGCGGCGGCATGGTCGAAGGCGCCTGCAACTTTCTCCAGACAATAGCGACCGACGAAGGCGGAGTTCCGTGGGCGCTGGCCAATGTCGACCCTTACCCACACGCCCCGTGGTGGGCGCCGGAGGAAGTCTTGAAGGCGAACATCAACCCGACGGGCGCGATCGCGGGGTTGCTGCATAAGCGCGGGGTCCACCACGCGTGGCTCGCCGGCGCGACGGAGTTCTGTTGGCGGGTCATCGATGGGGGGATAGCGAACGATCCGCATGGGTTGATGTGCGTTCTCACGTTCCTCGAGAACGCGCCAGACCAGGATCGCGCTCGAGCCGCGTTCGAGACGATTGGCGGCCTCATTTTCGATCAGGGCCTGGTCTGCATGGATCCTGACGACCCGGGTTACGTGAAGAAGCCGCTGGACTGGGCGCCGCGGCCGGAGAGCTGGTGCCGCGCGCTGTTCAACGATGAGGTGATCGGGACGCACCTGGATGCCTTGGAGGCGCGGCAGGCGGAGGATGGGGGTTGGTGCATCTCGTGGGAGGCGGTGAGCCCGTCGTGTGAGTTGGAGTGGCGAGGCGTGCTGACGGTTGATGCGTTGCTGACGATGAGGGCGTATGGCCGTCTCGGCGACTAGTCGAGGCCGACGATGCTCATGATCTCGGTTCGGAGGGCCATTGGCGGGCAGGACGGGATGCACGTGAGGTCGTCAGCGCGGCCGGCGAGGTAGAGCCGACGCTGCACGTTACGGAAAACCTGCCCATCCATCGAACACGCGCCGACAAACACGCAGCGATCGGCCAACTCGTCCGGCTCCGTCGGCGCTTCGCCGACGAAAATCTGCCACGTGCCGAGATCATCAGGCGCCTTCTCGGCGAGCGAGCGCAGTCCTGCCGTCAGGTAAGCAACGCACCCAGGCCCGACCTCGGGTCCGCACTGCCAGTCGATGCTGAGCGTGCCGAACTCGGCGGGGAGCGCCGGCACCTCGGGCTTCTCCGCGCGAGGGAGATCTTCGCGGGCCACGCCCGAGATCTCGATCTTCTCCAGATCAGCCTCACCCATCCCCATCTTCAACCCATGTCTGACCGTCTCGATCTCCGTGGGATCATCGAAGCCGAGCATCCACGCGCCGAGGGCATCGAGCGCGATACTGTCAGTCCCCGCCATCACCAGCCGCCAATCGAGCGGATCGCCGTAGCTGTGATCGCGCGTAAGCGGTTGGAGCGCATCAACGACCGTGACATCGGGCGGGCGGATGGCGTGAATGTCCAACAGCGCGCTGCCAAGACCCCAACAGTGGTTGGTTGCGCGTTGGAGCTGCGACGCCCCACACCACGTGTTCTTCACCGCGTTAGTCAGCAGTGTCTGGAGGTGGAACTTCAGGATCGGCACGTTGATGAGCCGCTCAGCATCCGCCAGCAGCTTCGGATACTCGACCTCGCGGAGGCAAAGGCCCCCCTCGACAGTCTTCGTCACCGTGCCCTCGTCACGCATGAGCGCAACCCGAACGCGCGAAGACTCGAAACTCTCGACGAGCGTGAGATAGCCTGTGTGTTCAAGCGCTTCGGTCGTGTTCGAGCGGCGTCCGACGTGGGTCGAGATGCTCGATTCCTCGCAGACGGTGATGCGCTCGGCACCGACATCGAGCAACCAGGCGATGATCCCCGCGACGACGCGAGGGTCGGTGGTTGCGGGTGCATGGGGCATGAAGACATTGGGCTTCACGATGACGTCCGCGCCGCGGTACTCGCCTTGAGATACACAGGACTCGAGGACACCCGCGACCGCAGCGTCGACGGCTGGCGAGCGGAGCTGCGCATTGTGAGTGTCGAGGCCGCGCGGCGTGGCATCGGCGGCGTGAGATATGTGGATCATACGAGTTCCTCAGCAAACGGCTCAGACAGGCGAGACGCCTGTCCTACGAAGTACTGGCTTCAGTCGCGCGCGACGCCGGCTTTCTCGAAGGCGTCCGTGATGGCGACGTACGACTTCTCGGCGGCGGCGATTGGGTCGTAGCCCTCTTTGCCCCAGATCATCATGCTGACCTCGAGCGTGATGAAGTCCGTCCAACCGGCTTCCTTCATCGCGCGCATGTACTTGGCCGAATCGAGTTCCCCGTCACCCAGGAGCAGCAGGTCGAACTTGCCGTCCGGGTGCTTGCGAGCGTCAGTGATGTGCGTGTGCGCGGTGTAAGGCACGAGAGCGTGGACGGCCTCGGCTTCGTCCTCGCCGGCGAGGAACATGTGGACGATGTCGAAGTGCATCTTCACGCGCGGGCTCCCGACCGTGTCGAAGATCCACGCCGCGCGCTCGGAGGTGTAGACGGCCGCGCCGCAGTGCGCTTCGCCCGCGAGGACGAAGTCTTCTTCCTCGGCGAGCGCCGCGCAGTCCCGCAACAGATCCGCCAGCGGCTCTCTGATGTCATCCCACTGATCGCGCTTCCCACCAATCCCCATAGCCAAGACGGGCGGCTCGCGCATGCCGAGGTCGCGCCCAAGCTGCGCGCAGACTCGCAGGTGTTCGAGGTTGGTCTTATGCTGCTGATCGTCCTCGGTCCACATGCCACCGGTGATGAACAGCGCGGGGACGCCGAGGTTCTTCTCGGCGAGCAAGCTCTTGAGCGCGGCGCGCCGGTCGGCGTCGAGGTCAGCGGGCATGGAGTTGTGAGTCGGTCCGATGCAGATCTCGACACCGTCATAGCCAATGCGCGCCAGCGTTGGGAGCGCGTCCTCCAGCGGCACGGTCGGCATCGCGTACGTCCCGTAGGCAATCTTCATTAGGAGTGTCACCTCAGCAGGATTCAGGTGACGGGTGATTCGCTGGACACTGGGAGGGCACCTCTCGCGGAGGGATGATGAGGTCATGCGGGAAAGTGAGGCCATCAGACCGACGGGTTCTCGGAGGGAGCATGACTGCGTTGATATTGGGACTGTTGGTAGCCGCCCCCGCGTGCAAGGCGGAGACGACGCGAGAGCTGATCCGCGACCGACATTTCTTGCGAGGATTCACCGTCTACGACCCGGCGCCGGGCAAGCACGTGGAGCGGGGCGTGTTGCAGTGGGAGGAATGCATCGGCGATCCGGTCTGGGGCCTGGCGCAGTGGCACAGCCTGCACTCCATCGAGGGAGTCGAAGGCGAGCGACTGGAGACAGGCGGCGTTCGATTCTCGAACGAGACGAAGAGCATCACGGTGGGCAAACCTGGGACCGACAGTGGGGATGTGGCGTTTGGGATCGACGCCGATCTGGAATACCCCGATGGGCCGCGCCGACACGGACAAGACTGGCCGCATCTTCTCGCGAGCCAGCGGTTCAAACCCACGCCGACCATCGCGGAGATGACAGAGCTGCGCTTCCATGTGGAGGGCTTGCTGAAGCGCTCCAAGCGCTACGAGATGGAGGGGTATAGCCCTAACGTCCATGCGGCGCAGTTCGTCACGACCGTTACCGTTCAGAACCTCAACCGCGAATCGGCGGGCTACGGCGATTTCCTCTGGCTGAACATCCCCCAGTACGATGACCGCCGCCCCGTGACGGCGCGATTTGTCGCGCCCGACCAGGCCCAGAAGAAGCTGATCTTCACGGTGCCTGGCGAGGCGCTGAGCGGGCAGAGCGCGCATGACGGCGAGTGGGTTGTGTTCGACGCGGATATCCTGCCGTTCGTCAACGAAGCCCTCGACGAGGCGTGGCAACGCGACTTCCTGCCCGATTCGCGCGACCTGAATGACTACCACCTGGGCGGGATCAGCACGGGGTGGGAAGTGCCAGGCACGCTGTCGGTCGAGATGCAGATCCGCAATCTTAGTCTAAGGGTGTCGACGGAGTAACGCATGGTCAGACACGCGACGATGGTAAGCCTGCTTGTCGCCGCGCAAGCCGTCGCCACGGCGGACGACATCGTGCCATCGGACTGGCTCGCGCTCCCCCGCGCCAGTTTCGGTGGGCGCTCGGCGATCCATGTGGATGCGGTCGAGGCGGCAATCGTCGCCGGCGAACGCGTCGCGCCGGCGGAGGGTGATACGGTCGAGATCCCGGGCGCCGATGAGCCGCGCGCATGGATGAGGGTCGAGCCGAACGAAGAGGGCTGGCTCAGCGGGCGGGAGCTGTCTGGGGCCTACGCGTACACGATGGTTGAGAGCGACACTGAGCAGGCAATGATCCTCGATGCCTCGGGCCACAGCGTCGTCTATGTCAACGGCGTCCCGCGCGGCGGCGACTGGTACGGCACGGGCTGGACGATGACGCCGGTGGTGCTGAGGGCGGGGGCCAACGACTTGCTCTTTCGCGTCGCTCGCGGGCGGCTGCGCGCCAAGCTCGCCGAGCCGAAGGCCGCCGCGTTCCTGAACCTCCGAGACCCGACGCTGCCTGACCTCGTGCTCGACGAGAAGACCGATACCCACGCCGCGGCGATCATCGTGAACGCAACGCAGGAATGGCTGAGGGACTGCTCGCTCGCCGCCACGCTTCCGGGCGGCAGGATAAACACCCGCGTTCCACCGATCCCGCCGCTGGGCACGAGGAAGGTCGGCTTCAGGCTCAAAGGCGCCGCGCCGCAAGAACCTGGGGAGATTGGCCTCGAGTTGAGGCTGGCGACGCGGGGGCGGGAGCTTGACGCAGGCGCCGTCCAGCTTCGCGCGAGAGAGCCCAGCCAAACGCGCAAGCGGACATTCATCAGCAACATCGACGGGAGCGTTCAGTACTACGCGGTCAATCCCGCGAGGCCCGAGGCGGATGACGCTGGCGCGCCGGGTCTGATTCTGACTACTCACGGGGCGAGCGTGGAGGCGATCGGGCAGGCGGATGCCTACGCGCCGAAACGCTGGGCCCACCTCGTGGCGCCAACGAATCGGAGGCCGTACGGGTTCGACTGGGAGGATTGGGGTCGGATCGACGCGATGGAGGTCCTCGAGATCGCGCGGAAGAGCCTCGGCACGGACCCGCGCCGGACGTATCTCACTGGGCACTCGATGGGCGGGCACGGCGCGTGGCATCTCGGCGTGACCTATCCGGATCGATGGGCGGCCATCGGCCCAAGCGCGGCCTGGGTGAGCTTCTCAACCTACGGCAGACGGCGCGGCGAGGAGCAAGGGGAGCCGACGCCCGTTGAGGAGATGCTGGCGCGAGCGGGCTCGCCGAGCGACACGCTCAACCGCGCGCGCAACACGCTGCACCATGGCGTCTACATTCTCCATGGCGAGAAGGACGACAACGTGGGGGTGTCTCAGGCGCGCGCGATGAGGGACGAGTTGAGCGGGTTCCACCGTGACTTCATCTACCATGAGGAGCCGGGCGCGGGGCACTGGTGGGACAACTCCGACGAGCCCGGCGCGGCGTGCGTGGACTGGCCGGAGATGATGGACTTCTTCAGCCGCCGCCAGATCCCCGGTGACCGCGAGGTGCGTGACATCGAGTTCACGACACCCGCGCCGGCGATCTCCGCGTCATCGCACTGGCTGAGAATCGAGGCGCAGGTGAAGCAACTCGCGCCGAGCACGGTGACCGCGCGGTGTGACCCGTGGACGCGGCGCTTCGTGGGCACTACCGAGAACGTCCTGCGGATGTCATTCTCCCTCGCGCACCTGAAGCCAGGCGAGCGGGTGAAGGTCATCCTCGACGGGCAGGAGATCCGGCGGATCGACTGGCCCGAGGGCGAGCCACGCATCTGGATCGAACGCGTCGATGGCGAATGGGCGCTCGTCGCCCAACCGAGCCTGTCCATGAAAGGCCCGCACCGGGCGGGGCCATTCAAGGAGGCCTTCCGACACGGGTTCGCGATGGTCTACGGGACGCGGGGCACGGATGAGGAGAACGCGTGGGCGCTCGCGAAAGCGCGTCTGGACCAGGAGCTGTTCTGGTACCGGGGCAATGGCTCCGCGGACGTGTTGCCGGATGCTGAGTTCGATCCGCGGGCGGAGCCGGACCGGAGCGCGATCCTGTACGGGAACGCGGAGACCAACGGGGCGTGGGCGGCACTGCTCGGGGATAGCCCGGTGCAGGTGAGGGCCGGAGTGGTCGAGTTATGCGCGCGCAACGTCAGCGGCGATGACCTGGTGTGCGTGTTCGTGCAGCCGAGACCTGGGAGCGACACGGCATCCGTCGGAGTGGTCGGCGGGACGGGCATCAAGGGGATGCGGTTGGCGGATAGGTTGTCGTATTTCCTCTCGGGCGCCGCGTTTCCGGACTGTCTAGTCGTCTCGCCAAGGATGCTGACGGAGGGCGCGAAGGGCATCCTGGCGGCGGGGTTCTTCGGGCAGGACTGGAGCGTGGATCGCGGAGAGTTTGTGTTTGCTGAGTAACACCGCAACGGGGCGCAAGGCCGCAGGCAAGAATGCCTGCGGCACGTGACGCAGTGAAAAGGGAGGCGCACATGTCTACATTGGGACTTGAGCCGAGCAGCAACGCGGTCGTGCTTTTCGATGGAACGGATCTGAGCGCGTGGACGACGCGCGATGGCGGCGAGCCGGCGTGGGACGTCGCAGACGGCATCGTAACGGTGGCAGGCGGCGGAGACATCGTCAGCAAGGAGACCTACGGCGACGCGTATCTGCACCTGGAATTCCGCTGCCCCGACATGCCCGAGGCGACCGGCCAGGCGAAGGGCAACAGCGGCGTGTATCTGCAGGGGCGGTATGAGATTCAGGTGCTCGACTCGTATGGCTGGGACGTCCCCGGCACGGGCGATTGCGGTGCGGTCTACGACCTCCACGCGCCGATCCAGCCCGCCTGCAAGCCGGCGATGGAATGGCAGACGTACGACATCGTCTTCCGACCGGCGCGCTGCGATGATGCGGGCGACGTCATCGAGAAGGCCGGCGTGACCGTGGTCCACAACGGTCTCGTGGTGCAGAACAACGTGACGATCCAACCCACCGGCGGCGCGATGGGCGCGGGCGAGACGGAGCCCGGTCCGCTGCTGCTCCAGGATCACGGCGACAAAGTCTCATACCGGAACGTGTGGCTCGTCCACCTGCCCGAGAAGGGCTCGGACGAGTACGCGCCGGCATAGGAAAAGGCGCAATGGCGATGACGAGCGATCGAGCGGAGATACGGGCGGTTCTCGAAAGGGACCGTCCGTGGTCTGTCTATGCTCTCGGCGACTTGGATCCGGGGATGTTCGAGGACTGCGAGTGGCATGTGGCTCGCGAGGCTCTCGTGCTGCTGTACAGGGGCTTCGGTGTCCCCGTGCTGTTCGCCACCGGCGAAGCGGACGCAGTGCCTGAGTTGCTCGCCGAATCCGGTGAGGGCGGGCCGATGTACCTGTCCGTGCGACCGGAGGTGTTGGACGCGCTGAGGTCGACGCACCGTATCGACGACGAGGAGGCGATGTGGCGGATGGTGCTGGGCCCGGCGACCCTCGACACCGAGACGAGCGATGACGTGCGGCGACTCGGGGCAGAGGATCTGCCGGCACTGCTACGGCTTCACGAGGACGGAGCAGCAGAGGGTGAGAAGCCGGAGTTCTTCGCCGAGTCGATGCTGAGCACGGGGGCCTACGTCGGCATGAGCGAGGGGGACGACCTGATCGCTTCGGCGGGGACGCACTTGGTGTCGGTAGCCGAGAGCGTCGCCGCGATCGGGAACGTCTACGTGCGGAGGGATCGGCGTGGTCAGGGGCTCGGGACGACGGCAACGACGGCGGTGGCGCGGACGCTGGTGGAGATGGGCATCCGCACGATCGCGCTCAACGTTGCGCAGACGAACGCGGTCGCGATCCGCGCCTATGAGCGTGTGGGGTTTAGGAAGTACTGCGAGTTCTACGAGGGCGTTGCGGTCGCTGCCGTTTAGGCCAGCCCCAGCAGCTTCCTGGCGTTCCCACTCGCGATGGCCTCGCGCATTTCGCCCGTCATATCGGTTGAGCGCATCCACTCGAACTGCGGCAGGTCCTGCTGCGCGTAGACGCCGTCGGTGCCGAACATGAGCTTCCTCCAATTGCGCTCGAGAAAGCCAGGGGTGAAGCTCGGGTCGCGAGTGAGCGCGTTGTGGCCGCTCCCCGCGGAGATGTCGGCGTAGAGATTGTCGTACTCGGCGAACAACCGGTCAAGCACGCCGCCGGGAGTGATGGGCGTGTCGGGGTAGCCGCCAGTACGGTCATCGTCGCCCGAGATCGCTGTCCAGAAGCACGGTCCGTGCCCGACCCACTTCACGTTGGGGAACTCCTTCAGGCATGACTCGAACCTCGGCAGGCCGACCTCATCCCAACAGTAGAGCGCGTTCATGTCGAACACGAGCGGCAGGCCGTGCTCGTCACACTTCCGGTAGATGACCTTGCTGCGCTCGTCATTGAAGGCCAGTTCGTTGATGTGCTCGCCAAAGCCGGAGACGCCGTGATGGGTGATGAAGTGATCCATCAACTCCGCACACGCGGACATGCGCGGGTCGATGCACATGAAGGCGATCAGCCGGCTGGGATAGCGATCGCGCGCGACGACGGCTTCCTCGGTGGTGAAGAACCCATGGCAGCCCTCGGGGCTTTCGAGGGGCAGAAGTACGCTGACCTCGACGCCCTCGCGGTTCATCTGCTCGATCAGCTCTTCGACGGTGATGGCGTGCCGACGAGGGTAGGCCTGACGGTAGATGTTGCCCATGTGGGCGTGGAAGTCGATCATGGTGGTCTCCGTTGGGACGGAATGCAACGGGGCGGAAGCCCCGCTGCAACGCGGACGGCGCTAGGCGTTGAACTCGCGGATGGCGTCGAACATGGCGACGACGTTCTCGACCGGCGTGCGCGGCTGGATGTTGTGGATCGGATTGCAGACATACCCGCCGCCGGGGGAGAGGACCTCCAGCCGCTCCAGTACCTCGGCGCGGACCTCATCGGCTGTTCCGAAGGGAAGCGTCTGCTGGGTGTCAACTCCGGCTCCCCAGAATGTCATGCGGTCGCCGTAGGTCTCTTTGAGGCGCTGTGGACCCATGCCGTCGGCGGAGCACTGGACGGGGTTCATGATGTTGAAGCCGGACTCGATGAAGCCGTCGATGAGCGGCTCGACACCGCCGCAGGTGTGGATGAAGGTCTTCCAACTCGTGTTGGCGTGGACCCAGTCGTTCAGCGCCTTGTGGAAGGGCTGGTAGAGATCGCGGTAGGTTGCGACGGAGATGAACGGCCCGCGCTGAGTGCCGAAATCGGTGCCGCTCATCATCACCACGGCGACGCGGTCGCCGACGGCTTCGGCGATCTTGGCGAGATTGGCAAGCGCGATCTCGCACTGCCGCTCGAAGACGGTATAGACGTAGTCGCGACGGGCGGCGGTTGAGATGTACCACTCCTCGACGTCGCGAATGCCCTTCGGGTGCTTGAGCATCGGCCCGGGCACGAGCGCTATATCGCCAAACCCCGTGCCACCGAAGTTAGCGATGACGGCGCGGTCGCCGGTCTCGTAGAGCCGCTTGGATTCGGTCTTGAAGTGCTTCAACTCGAGCGGCGCGATGGACTGGAACTCCTGGAGGTTGTCGTCGGGGTCAAGTTGCCTCTCGTTGATCGGCTCCTGTCGGATGATGCTGTCGAAGTAGTAGCCGCCAGGAGGGATGACGCCGCTGGGAGGCGCGTGCTTGTCTCCGCTCGGGTATTGGTAGAGACTGCCGTCGGGATTGAGGTCGGTGTTGAAGCCCTCCGGCACCAGCACCGGCGTGCCGTCGAACAGCTCCCATGGCTTCCACCCCTCGTTGCGGAATCCGAACAAAGTGGCGCGGCCGCCGAGCCCGACCGTGTCGATCCCGAGGGCGTCGCGAAGGTCATCGGTGACCTCGCCGAGGACCTGGTAGGACTCAACGACCTTAACTCGCTCGTGGGGTTGGCTGAGGCCGAGAGCGACTCGGAGCTTCTGCAGCGTGCTGGCCGAGATACCCGAGACGGCCGTGCCGCCGAGATCGACGGGCACGCGGTCCGGTTGCTCGTGATTGATGGCTTTGGTCAAGCGCTCGCGGGAAGTCATTGGACGACACCTCATCGTAGGGTTACGCACGCGCCAGTTCGTCAGCCGAATGGCCTTGCCCTTGCAGGGACAATTCAGTCGGGACGGAACTGCCCGTCAGTTGCGCCCGGGAGGATCCATCTATGGAATACAGCGATCGATACAAGGCGTGCATGGGGCTTCGGCCCGAAACGATCCCGCACTGGGAGCACTGGAGCTGCCCGGACGCGGAGACGTATCTGACGGGAATCGATTACTACGACCACCCACGCGAGTGCCGGCTGAAGCTGCAGGAGCTATACCCGATGCTCGGCTTGGGCGTGCCGGAGACGGATGAACCGAAACCAAAGCCGACGCTGGATCTGGAGGGGGAGAGTTCTGACGTCGATGAGCGCGGCCACCGGCACGTGCGGTGGGGCGACGGCCAGAGCGGCGGCTGGGACTGGGGCCTTGAGTTCAAGAGCGCGGAGGAGGTCTTCGCGTTCTCGCCGCTGGAGCAGGGGGACTTCACCAAGATCCCAGTCGTGGAGTCGCGGGATTACTCTGACGAGGAGAAGCTCTACGAGAGTTACCGCGCGGGCTACCCGACTGAGCACGGAGACAGGGCGCCGGAGGGCTCGACGGCTGGCGTGGGGTTCTACAACACCATGTTCATGTGGCCGCTGCTCACCTTCGGCTGGGAGCTATTCCTGGAGTGCTGCCTCGATCCGCGCTTCGAACGCGTCATGGACGAGTTCGCCGAGATCAACCGGCGCGTGTTCCGGA
Source organism: uncultured Armatimonadia bacterium (assembly GCA_964555935.1). Classification (GTDB taxonomy): domain Bacteria; phylum Armatimonadota; class Zipacnadia; order Zipacnadales; family VGFC01; genus CAZKUN01. Next base: position 13,740 of record CAZKUN010000006.1, read on the forward strand.
CCTTCGCCCGGTTGCCCGTGAAGTTCGTGACCTGCCACGACGACATCGTGACCTCGCGCGGCCCGGTCTGCTCGCCGACGTGGATGCGTAAACACATCTTCCCGAGGTATGAGGAGTTCTGGGGCATGCTGAAGGACGCGGGGAAGGAAGTCATCTTCATGGTCGACGGGTGTGTCGACGCGTATGCGGATGACGTCATGGCTTGCGGCGCGCGGGGCATCATCTCCGAGCCGATGACGAACTACAAGGCCATCGCCCGGAAGTACGACAACCCCTTCGTGGCCGGCGAGGGCGACAACCGGGTCCTCACGCGCAACGACCCGGACGAGATCCGAAGAATGGTCGACAGCATGCTGGAGACGGCGAGGATGACGGGCGGTTACATGATGTGCGTCGGGAACCACATCCCGTGGAACGTGACGCCGGAAGGCATCAAGCGATACCTCGATCTATCGGCCGAATTGGCGCACCAGTAGGGGGGCAGGTCACTCCGACGGCGGGGGAAGATTGCCGTCGAGCAAGGCGCGGCCGAAGTCCTCGATCTCGCGCTCGGTGATGTCGCCGGACAGGTCGTCCTCACTGGGGATCCCAGGGATGACAGCCCCGGCCGTGGATCTCTCCTCCAACCGACGAGTCTGATCGGCGATATTCTCAACCGCATCCTCGGCGGAAAGCGCCCCCATTGCTACTTGCCGCAGCCACGGCAGAGCGCGATCGACGGACACGAGGACGGTCTTCAGAATCCGCCGGTGCGCGGCGTAGGGCAGCTCGTTGCCTTCAATGATCACCATGATGCCAAACGAGACGCGTCCCTGCTGATTCTCGCTGAACGCGCCGAGGAGATAGCACGAGTTCAGCAACAGCAGCGCCCGACGCAACTCGTGTCGATTGCGTGGAAGACGACGCGGGAGGTCCATGTGGGGAACCTCGTAGGCCACGACCCCATTCTCCTCGTCGTAGGCGACCCTGAGGTGGATGTCGTGATCGGTCAGTCGCATGTCAACTTCAAGCACGCGTGACGTGCCGTCGTGTTCGATGAAACGAACGGCGTCGCGCTCGAAATACTCGCGGATCTGTTCCCACAGAATCATCTTACGCTCCAGCCGCACTCTCGGCTTGTGGCGCCGAACGAACGGTCAACGCTTCCTTTTTCAACGGGCAGGTCGATTCCTCCTGCGCGGTCGACCGCGATTCCCCGACCCGACTACTGCTCCATGGCAGTAGCCGATTCGGCGAGCAGCGCCCCGAGGCCTGGCTCAGTCGCCCAGCGAAGGAGCTGCTCGTCCAGTCGCTGTTCGATCACTTCCGTGTTGCGCGAGAGCGCGCCGTTGATCGTGGTCACGACCTGCGCGACCAGTTCGTCTCGCTGCGCTTCGATCTGCTCGGGCGTCAGTGTGAAGAGATGGTCGATGCGAGCCTGCAAATCCGCGAGGACGATGCCGGCATCCTCGCCGGCGGCTTCTGCCAATTGCCCGCGCAGATCTGCGAAGGAATTCGTCCGCCAGTCTTCGCGCTCGGCCGCCGAGACCTCCCGAGATTCTGCCGCCATCATCAGCATCTCGTTCGCCAGCTCAACCATCGGCCGCACGGTCATGTGCATCGTCTGCTCATCCGTGAGAGTCGCCTTGATGGCCGCCAAGCACGTCTGGCGCGCCTGCGTGAAGGCTTGGTCGACCGACCCGTCATCGGGTGGTCTGGCCTGCGCAACCGCCTGGCGCTGCTCATCGGTCGGCGCCTCGCCCTTCAGTAGTGAGGCGCGAACGTCGGCCAACGCGGCGGCGAGTTCCTCAGGCTGCGCCAAGGCCATGATCGCCTTGCGCTGGTCCTGAAACGCGCCGGTGGCGCCGGCGATGGCCTTGCGCTGCTCGGCGGTTAGCTCCAGCTCGCGAGCCAACTCCAGGAAGCGAATATCGCGCCACAGAATATCGGTGTCCGTGGCAGTTTCGTCGAGTTGGGCGTGGGCTGCGGCGCTCCAACGGACGCCAGCCAGGCTGGCGACGACGCCGACGACAACCAGAGCTATCGCGATCCAACGGAAGCGCGTGAGTGTGGTCATGACAGTCGGACCTCCATGGGTGCTGCATCTGAGGTTCTAGACTAGCCCGGAGGCGGCCTCGCTGTCAAGAAGGAGGGTGGCGTTTGGGTTCAGGCGGAGGGCCCGCGCCGCGGGCAGAGCCGGATCGTCGGCGAGAACGCGCCGGACGATATCCGACTTTGATGCGCCGGCGACGAGGAAGACGAGGCGTCGAGCCGCCGCAAGCACGGGGTACGTCAACGTCAGGCGAGCAGTCGAGAGCTGCGGAACAGGATTCGCCGCAACCCATCGGTCCATGACCCCGAGCGCCTCAGTGTCGGGGAAGAGCGATGCCGTGTGGCCATCGTCACCGATACCAAGCAGGATGAGGTCGAGTTCCGGCACCTCGCAGGCTTCGCCGAACGGACATGCAGCCGTCAGTTGCCACTCGTATTCCTGAGCCGCGTTGGGCGCGCTGCACGCCTCGCCCGACATGCGATGCACGTTCCCGGCCGGGATCGACACCCTCGACAACAACGCCTCGCGCACCATGCCGTAGTTGCTTTCAGGATCGTCGGGAGACACGCAGCGCTCATCGGCGAAGAAGACCATCACCTTTGCCCAGTCAATGCGGTCGCGATACGCATCCGATGCCAGTAGCTGGTAGAGCCCCCTCGGCGTGGACCCGCCCGAGAGCGCCATCGAGAAGCGCCCATCGGTCGCGGCAACAGCGTCCGCCACCATCTCCGCCGCCGCGCGATCGAGGTCAGCCTTGGTCCCGGCTACCGATACCCTAGGATCAGAGGTCATCTGGATTAATCCACCTATCGTCAGTCCGGCCGATCAGGTGCTCGGCCCCGGACGGGCCCCACGATCCCGCCGTATATGTCTCCGGCGGCGCGTCCGCCTCGCTCCAACGCGCCAGGATCGGGTCGACGACCTCCCACGACGCCTCCACCCCATCTCCCCTGGCGAAGAGCGTGTGATCGCCCATGATCGCGTCGAGGATCAGGCGCTCATATGCCTCCGGCGGCTCGTGAGCAAAGGACTGAGCGTAATGGAACCGCATCGGCACCTGGTCGATCTCGAGCCCAGGGCCGGGCCGCTTGGCCTGGAATGA
>CAZKUN010000006.1:16883-19297 GCA_964555935.1 uncultured Armatimonadia bacterium
ACCTTCGTTGGGTTGGATGCGCAGGGCGATGTAGTTCTCCTCGATCTGCTGGGTCTGCCCCTCAAAGACCATGTGTGGTGGGTGCTTGAACAGGATGGCGATCTCCGTCACCCGCTTCGCGAGGCGCTTGCCGGCTCGGATGTGGAACGGCACGCCCGCCCAGCGCCAATTGTCGATATGGAGTTGAAGCGCGGCGTAGGTCTCCGTGGTCGATCCGTCGGCAACGTTCGGCTCATCGAGGTAGCCGGCAACGGCCTCGCCATCAACCAGCCCCGGCCCGTAGCGCCCGCGCGTGGTGAATGTGTCGATGTCCTCGGGCGTCATGGGGCGCAGGGAGCGGAGGGCTTTGAGCTTCTCGTCGCGCAGGGCGTCCGGGTCCATGGATATGGGCGGTTCCATCGCCACGAGGGCAAGCATCTCAAGCACGTGGTTCTGCACGACATCGCGCAGGACGCCGACGGAATCGTAAAAGTTGCCGCGCCCCTCGACGCCGACCGTCTCGGCCATGGTGATCTGCACGCTGTCGATGTGTCGCGAGTTCCAAATCGGCTCGAAGATGCTGTTGGCAAAACGAAATACGGCGATGTTCTGCACGGTCTCCTTGCCGAGGTAGTGATCCATCCGGTAGATCTGGTCCTCGGCGAAGAGTTCGTGTGCCAGTTCGTTCAGCGAGCGGGCGCTCTCGAGGTCGTGCCCGAAGGGCTTCTCAACCACCACGCGCGACCACCGGTCGCCGTCACTGGCATCGGTGGCGAGGCCGTGCTCCTTGATCTTGCGGAGGATGGTGGGGAATGTCCCCGGCGGCGTGGCCAAGTAGAACATGCGACCCATCGATGGGCTGCATTCGCGGTCGGCCCACTCGAATACATCAGCCAGCGCCTTGTAGGTGTCATCGTCCTGGAGATCGCCCTGGACGTACTGTATTCTCGGTCCCATCTGGCCCCAGATGTCTTCGTCGATAGGCAGCCTGCGAGCGTGCTTCTCAATTCCGGTTCGGAGCCACTGGGCGAGGTCTTCCTGTGACTTGTCGCGGCGTCCAACGCAGATGATCGGCAGCCCGCACGGGAGGAGATCGTCGGCGGTCAATGAGTAGATCGCCGGGGCGAGCTTCCGCCATGTCAGATCGCCTGTCGCGCCGAAAAGGACCAGCGCGGCCGGGTTCTTGCACCGACTCGTGGCGACAGTGGGACACCAGTCTCTGCCGAGCATCGGTCTGGAAGTCTCACTCATTCGATGTTCCATCCTCCGCAGCCTTGACCCCGTGGCCACCGAACTGATCTCTCAGGGCCGCAACGAGGCGCATTGCGAACGAGTCCTCCTGCTGCGATGCAAATCGGCGCATCAGGGAGTGCGATATCACCGTCAGCGGGACGCGCCTGTGGATGGCTTCCTCGACGGTCCAGCGCCCCTCACCCGAGTCCGCGACGTAGCCCGTAAGCTCGTCAAGATGCGGGTCTTCCTTGAGGGCGAGAGCTGCCAGTTCGAGCAACCACGAGCGGACCACGCTGCCCTGATTCCAAAGGTGGGCGATGTCGGGCAAGGGGAGGTCGAAGTCCGCGGCTTCCATCAGCTCGAAGCCCTCGGCATATGCCTCCATGATCCCATACTCGATCCCGTTATGCACCATCTTCACGTAGTGCCCCGCGCCGCTTGGGCCGACGCGGAGGTAGCCGTCCGGTGGGGCGAGGGTGGCGAGCGCGGGCTCAAGCCTGACAAAGGCCGCCTCGGAGGCGCCGACCATCATGCAGTAGCCGACCTCGAGACCCCACACGCCGCCGCTAGTGCCGACATCGACGTAATCGATGCCATCCGCCGCCAGCTCCTCGCCTCGGCGGATGGTGTCAGTGTAGCGCGAGTTGCCACCGTCAATGAGGATGTCCCCCGATTCCAAATGAGGCCTGATGCCCGCGATTGCCTCGTCGACGACTCCGGCGGGAACCATCATCCAGTGAATCCGCGGCGAGGCCAGCGCGGCGGGAACGCCCCCGAGGGTATCCGCCCACTCGGCGCCGGTCGCGGTCACCTCGTCCTTCTTGTCGGGCACCAAGTCATGGCAGACAACGCGGTGGCCGCCCAAACGCAGCCGCCGAACCATGTTCATGCCCATCTTACCCAAGCCCTGAAATCCAAGCTCAATCGTGTCAGTCATCCTCACGAATCCCTCCGGGGGCCGGTCATCGCGCGCTCCATAGTTAGAACACCAGTGAAGGCGGGTTTGCTCTCGGAGCGGGTCATTCGGGTCCGGGCAAGTCGGCGATCGCGCCGAGCCACATCTCAACAGCAGTGACCCAAAGTGAAGCGGCGGCGCGCTCAGGGCGCGCCGCCAGCATTCCGGCGAAGTATTGCCTCATCGCGTCTTCGTAGCTGTCGGCGGCTCCGTCAACGCTAACTGCGCCGCCGATCTGGGTGCCGGG
>CAZKUN010000006.1:19307-88381 GCA_964555935.1 uncultured Armatimonadia bacterium
TCAGGAACTCCGCAAGGCCGCCGGGCGTGGCGCGCTCGAGACGCTCGCCAAACCGCGCCACAGCAAGATCGCGAAGCTCATCCAGCTTCATCGCCCGCCCCCGCCCTCACGGTCTAGGTCTCGCACTCAAGCAGGCCATAGCCATCGTGTTCGCGCTTATAGACCACCGACACGAGTTCTGTGTCGGCATTTCGGAACAGGAAGAAGTTGTGCCCCAGAAGCTCCATCTGCATCGCTGCCTCTTCAGACGACATCGGCTTGATGTTGATGGCCTTGGTCCGCAGTATCTGCGGCTCGTCGGTCTCGTCCTCGTCATCTTCGTCAGGGACTTCGGCCAGCTCTTCGACCGGCGCGTGGCGCAGCGAATCGCGCTTGCGACGGCGAAGCTTCGCCCTGAACTTCCCGAGCTGCCGCTCGAGTTTGTCGAGAGCTTGGTCGAAGCTCGTGCGGTCGTCCGGCCCCTTCACTTCGCTCCGGATCGGCGTGCCGTCGTGGTCGGCGGTGATCTCCACAGACACCCGCCCACGCTGCTCGGCTACAACGACGCGCACCCAATCGATGCGCTCGGTGAGACGGCCCAACTTGCCCAGTCGCTTCTCGGCGTGTTGCTCGAATTTAGACGAGATGTCGATGTTGCGCCCTGTGAACTCAACACGCATTCTGATCACTCCTCAATACACAAAGCATGAGGCGCCCGCCCGAGTTGCGAGTTGCTCGCACTTCGGGACGAGCGCCAGATGTACCTTCTCCTCGGCCGCCTGCCTTAGACTCCTTGAGGCGCCTCCTGCTCCACGGCTGCCGGCTTGTGGAGGCGCTGGACCTTGTGAGCCTGCGGCCCGCGGTCGGTCTCAACAAGTTCGTACTCGACATCTTCGCCGTCCGTGAGCGACTTGTAGCCTTGCTCTTGGATCGTGCTGTAGTGAACAAAGACGTCCTTCTCCCCTGGCCGCTCTATGAATCCGTAGCCCTTCTGAGCGTCAAACCACTTGACTTTGCCTATAGCCACGTTCTTCGCCTCCCACGTGACCACCAGAGCATCGTAGCTCGGGTGGCAATGATCGAGGCCAACGACGGCCTGCGCGGGCCGGTGAGAGCCGTCCCGAGACCGGGACCAACGCCACGAACCCGAATTGAGGTACGCCTGTTCTACTATATGGTGCAACACATCTGCGCGCGAAACCTCCTCCCCCAAAGATCCGGCCTGGTTCCGGAGAGGAATGGTCGACATTGAGCGACAAACTGACTGGCGATTGCCAGGAGGCGCGGGTATGCTCGAGCCGCTATACTCAGCGTTCTACGAGGGGAAGACAGAGGATGTTGCCCGACGACTTCTGGGGCAATACTTGGTGCATCGGATGGCGCAGGGAGATGTCATCGGACGGATCGTCGAGACCGAGGCGTACGTGCCCGAGGGCGATCCCGGAAGTCACGCGGCGCGGCGTCGGACGGAACGCAACAGCCGGATGTTTGCTCGCCAGGGGATGGCCTACGTCTACTTCACCTACGGGATGCACTACCTGCTCAACGTGGTGACCGAGCCCGAAGGCGTCCCGGCGGCCGTGCTGCTGCGAGCGCTGGAGCCTATTGATGGGCTTGAGTTCATGCGGGCCAACAGGCCGAAGGCGCGAGGCGACCACAGACTTGCAGCCGGCCCGGCGTGCCTGACGAAGGCCCTCGGAGTCGGCATCGACTTCAACGGGCATGACCTGATGACCGAGCCGCTGTTCATCGCTGAGGGGGAGAAGCCCCTCTCCCCCATCGTCACGACGACTCGCGTCGGCATGTCTAGCCCGGGCGCGGAGGAGCTGGAGCTGAGGTATTACATCAAGGGGAACCGGGCGGTATCAAAGCGCTGACCCTTGCGCGTCGCACGGAGGATTGGGTAGAATGGGCGGACCAGAGTTGTATCGAGGGAGACTAGCCGATGCCAATCTATGAGTTCAGGTGTGATGATTGCGATACGGTGAGCGAGGTTCTGATGAAGCGCGGGGCTGCGGCGCCGCCATGCACTGACTGCGGCAGCGAGAAGGTGACGAAGGAGTTCAGCGTGTTTGCGATGTCGAGCCCTGAGTGCTCGTCCGAGCGGACGTGCGAGAGCCTCGACGGCGGGCCGCCGATGAGCTGCCCGAACGCCGGTAAGTGCCGACTTGGCGCCTAGCTGAAAACGGCAGAGGAAAACCGGAGCCATCCACGAACTCCCACACGGCGGCCGACTCTTGGCCGCCGTGTTCTGCGTTTTCCATGACACGCGCAAGGCGTGTCAATAAGCGTCTAAGGGAGCACCCTCGGCATGGACAAGGTAAAGGTCGCATTGATCGGCGCGGGCGGGATGGCGAACGGGGTTCACTACCCGTCTCTGGCGGCATTCGACGATGTTGAAATGGTAGGGCTGTGCGACTTGGTTGAGGACAAGCTGAACGAGACGGCGGACAAGTTCGGGATCGAGAAGCGCTACACCAACTACCAGCAGATGATCGAGGAGACGAACCCGGACGGCGTCTACGTGCTGATGCCTCCGCATCACCTCTTCGATGTCGCGATCTCCGTTCTGTCTCAGGGCATCAACCTGTTCATCGAGAAGCCGCCGGGCGTCACCGTCGAGCAGACGCGGCAGATGGCGATTGCCGCCGACGCGAACAACGTGTTGGCGATGGCGGGCTTCAACCGTCGGTATATCCCGCTGATGCTGAAGTGCAAGGAGATGGTGAACGAGCGCGGCGACATGCTGCATTGCGTCTCGACCTTCTACAAGCACCACTTCGGCGGACCCTACTACAAGGGCGCGATCGACGTCCTCACATGCGATGCGATCCACGCGGTCGACACGATGCGTTGGATGGCGGGCTCGGACGTGCAGGACGTCGTCGGCGACGTGCGCTACCAGTGCGAGGAGACCTACGCGAACGCGTTCAACGCGCTCTGCCGATTCGAGAACCAATGCTCCGGCGTGTTGCTGACGAACTGGTGCATCGGCAAGCGGGTGCACACGTTTGAGATGCACGCGAAGGGGATCTCGGCGTTCATCGACTGCAACAGCGTCGCGACGGTCTACGCCGACAACAGCGAAGAGGGCACGGTGCTCGACGCGATGGACGTCGCGGGTTCCGAGGAGAACCGCGTCTTCTACGGCTTCGAGGGCCAGGCCCGGCACTTCATCGACTGCGTCAAGAACAGCACCGACCCGGACTCCAGCATGGACGACGCGGTGAAGACGATGGAGCTGGTCGCGGATATCTACGCGACGAGTCTCTGAGGCTCGCCTAACTGCTGTGATGACAACCGCGCCCGTTTGGCTGAGAGCCTCAGCCCGACGGGCGCGTTGGGTTTTCGGACAGTCTGTGTAGGGGTGCATGGCCTCCGGTCGACGGAGAGTTGGCTGGGAACAGACATCGGAGGGGTGCGTGGCATGCGTCGATCGTCAGCCGTCGTGGTCGGTCAGTTGCTTGTGGCGACTGTCGCTGGCATAGCCGGTTGTCGGAGTGGCGATCCAACGTCACCCGTGACGGTGGGCGAATGGGGCGGCCGGGTATCCGTCACTGAGGTAGGCCCGTGGTCAAGGAGCGTCTCGACTGCTGGCGGCGATGTGCACTGGTCCGGAGACGGTCGGCGGCTGCTGTACGTCATGGAGGAGGGTACGGGTCGCCGCTGGTACGTGGACGGGGAGCCCGGGCCGCTCACGACGACACTGGAGCTTCACAGCCCAATGTGGGGGCGGACCCATCAACACGTTCGATACCCCGCCCACGACGGACCCGGTCTGGAGGGGAAGGTCCGCCTGTTCGTTGACCTGGCGGGCGGACCTCCATTCGATGAGATCGACGACTACAGCCTCAACGCGGACGGGACGCGCATCGCCTACTTCGCTCGTGACGCCGAGGAGTGGTTGCCGATCGTGGACCATGTCGTGGTGGGAGCCGGTTTCGTGGAGAAGGGCTTCATCCGCTGGAGCCCCGATGGAGAACACGTGGCCTGGCACGGGCGCCGGGCAGACGGTTGGCACGCGGCCTTCGACGGGGAGGAGATCGGTCCATACGATGAGATCGAGCATGTCGAGTACAGCGAAGATGGCCGCGAGCGCCGGTGCTACGCGCGAAATGGCGGCGGGTGGCACGTCATCGTCAACGGGCAGAAGGCCTATGAGGGACGCTGGAGTTGGTTCTCCGCGAACGGACGCGGGTCGCGTCGCGGGGCGCTGGTACTACACTCGGATCCTGGATTCCAAGTGGTCGTCGATGGCAAGGCGAGTCCGGTCTACGACGCGCTGATTCACCCTTACTCCGGTGGCGACCAGGCGGTGGCGTTCAGTTCGGACGGCCGACGGTATGCGTATCCCTGCTACCACCATGGAGCGGCTCACGTGGTAGTGGACGGCGTTGAGGGACCGCCATACGAGGAAGTCTGTGTGCCGGCATTCAGTCCGGATGGCCAGCGCGTCACCTATGGCGCGCGCCGAAACGGCAGATGGCACGTGGTGGTTGACGGGATCGAGGGGCCAGCGTGCGATGGGATCAGCGCGCCCAAGTTCACGGGCAACGGCTCGCGGGTCGCATACTCCGGCCGACGTGGTAGTCGCTGGTATGTGATGGCGGGCGACCGAGAGTTCGCGAGCGGCAACGACCCCATCTACCCCACGGTGAGTTCGGCCGGCGACCACGTAGCGTGGCGGGAGCAACGCGACGCCCGCTGGATAGTGTTCCTGGACGGCGTTGGGGGCCTGGCGTCGGACGCGAAGGAGTGCCAGCTCAGCTTCAGCCCCGATGGGTCGCGGCTCGCGTATACGATCGAGCGCGATGGTAGGTGGCATGTGGTGGTGGACGGTGACGTCGTACCTGGCGCAGGCCACACGGGGATCGGGTATTGGGGCCGCAGGGGCCCGTTCAGTCCCGACGGAAAACGCTGGGCATACAAGGCGAAGCACGTCGGGGCGTGGTCGGGAGCTAGATGGTCAGTGGTGACCGACCGGATCGAAGGCCCGATCTACAAGACGGCTGACTCGCCCGCGTTCAGTCCCGACAGCCAGCACGTGGTGTACAGGGCAACTCGGCGAGTACGCGCGGACGAGGCACAGCAGCACGACGACGGGCGTCACCCATCCGATTCCGCGCTCGTGAACGTCATCGTTGTGGACCATGAAGAAGGCCCGGGGTTTCGAATGGCGCACCTGTACCGTCCGCCGTTTGAGAATGACGGTAGCGCGGGCTACTTCGCGGCAACGCAGAAGGGCCTCTTCCGGGTGACGCACGTCCCGCCCATGCCCGCTGAAGAGTAGCTCCCGCTATCGTATAACCTACGGCGTCAGCGTCAACTCCACCGTCGCGCATTCACGGCGGATGGGGCCTTGCTGGTAGCCGGAGCTTTCGAGGTCGACTTGGACGTGGAGGGTCCGCTTGCCGGCCCATTCTTCGATGGCGAAGCCGACAACCCGCGAGCGGATAGGCTTGCCGTTGGCGGACGCGACGGCGCTGGCTGAGCCGATGGTCTCGGTGGTTGTGAGGGGGATCTGCACGTAGATGCGGTCGTTGAAGCCATTCTGCTGGGCGGACATGTCCGAGTGGAACGTGTCCTGGAGGCTGAACGCGATGTCGGGATTCGTCACGGTCACGGTTGCCGTGATAGCGCCTCCCTCGCCCTCAGTGGACTCGACGGCCAGCCCCGGCTCGGCGAGGGCGTCCATGACTCGCAGCGTCGGATCACCATACAGCACGCGCGAAGCGGTGCCGTAGAGCATAATCTCGGTGGGCCCCCACGCGGCAATCGGGGCGCCATCCGACAAGTCAACGAGTTCGAGCGGCTCTCCCCCATTCCCCACGACGACGGCGTCGTAGGTATGCTTGATGACCTCGCCCATGGAGCAACCGGTGGTGAAGAGGCGCTCCATCTCCTGGTAGACAGGGACGCCGTGATCGGGGTGGGTGGCGGCGAAATAGGCGAGCACTGGTTGGCGGAGCATCTGAAGGCAGAAGCTGCTATCAGGCTCGTAGGTCTTCTCGGCCCAGCCGCCGCCGGTCATTTCGAAGTAACGCTCCGTCACCCCCGTGCTGCACGCGCCGTTGAAGGCGATGGAGGGCCCCAGCTCCGTGCGGGAGAGTTGCTCCGCCGTCAACCCTTGGTCGATCCGATCGGGGTAGCCGTGTCCGCCGAAGTGGTAGATTCCGTAGCCGGATAGCTTGTCCAGTTTCTCATCCGGGAAGCCCTGCCGACCGTTGTTCATGCCCCGGCACTCGAGCTTGCCAGAGAGCCATCCTGCCCAGAAGAGCCTGCGATGCACGGTGACGCTGAGGTTGTCGCGCATATTGGGGCCGAGGCAGTCGAGAAGCTTGGGCGCAATCGCCCCGGAGCGGGAGAGGAATTCGCGGGCGTCCTCGGGCGTCGCGCCGGTGATGATCCCGTACCGGACATCGACGAAGGGATCGTCATCGAGTGATGAGGCTACGTCGAGCATCCGCCAGGCGAAGTTGACGTCGATGGCGTCCGGCGGCATGACCAGAAGCGCGTCGGCGGACTCGGCGTGGCTCAAGGCCTCGCGGATAGACGAGCCGTCGGCGGGAGAGAACTCGACGACGGGCGCGTCGCCATGGGCCCGCGAGGCCTCCGCGGCAACGGCGGCCCACGGGCTGTCGCCATCAGCGGCGAGAAGTACGGCGGAGACCCGCGCTCGCGGGGCCGACGTGGGAAGGAGTGTCGTCGGCGCCTTGGATCGAAGCGAGCGCCCTCCCCCCACCACGAGGACGGCGCACGAGAACCCAATGACAGCCGACGCGCGATTGATCACGATTCCACTCTCCTGTTGCCGGCTCAACGTACCATACCACGGTTCACCGGCGTCGTGACGGGGACCTACCAAATCGCGCGCGGCAGGTCAGTATCCGTCTGAGGCGGAATCGCCCCCCGAAGGCTCGCGCGTGGAGGAGAGTGGTCAGGCGCGGGCGTTCCATCTAGGAGGCAGATTGCTGATCTTAAGGAGCGCGCAACTCGATGGCGTTGTCTGTTGAGATCTTCCACAATGGCGGCCGGTATGCAGACGAGGTCTATGGACACCTGACCGCACAGGACCAAGGCGCGGTTCGGGGCTACACGCTGCCCGCGAGCATGCCGTTGATCGTGGACGACCCGGAGGACTTCCTCCCGCCTGACATCGGCGGAGCCGAGGTGGTCATCGCGATCAACCAGCATCAAGACATCCTGGTCGACTTGCCGAAGCTCCTCGGGCCGAAGGGCGCTCGCGCGCTCATCGCGCCCATCGAGTCGCCCGAGTGGATCCGCCCGGGTCTCACGAGCCAGGTGACCCGCGAGTGCGCGAAGGTTGGCATGGAGAGCGCCTTCCCGAAGCCCTTCTGCGCGCTGAGGCCGCAGACGCCCGTCCTCGCGCAATTCTGCGAGGAGTACAAGGTCGGTTGGCCCGCGCTGGATGTTGAGGTGAGCGACGGGCACGTTGCCGCGGTCCACGTGGCGGCGGGCGCGCCGTGCGGGCTGACCAACTGGTGCGCCGAGCGATTGATCGGACACCCGGCGGACGACACCTTCGTGCGCAAGGCGGTTGACCTGCTGCACCTGCGCCCCTGCCTCGCAACGCAGATGCTGGACCCGGCCACGGGCGACACGATCATGCACAAATCGATTGAGATAATGGAAGACGCTGCCGAACGCGGGTTTGTCACCAGGAAGAAGAACTGAGGCTTTGAGAGGAGATGCGAGATGAGAGTCGCCATAGTCGGCAAGGGCGGCGTCGGGAAGACAACCGTGAGCGCGACGCTCACTCGCGCGCTCGCGGATGCCGGACGATCCGTCTACAGCATCGACGCCGACCCGAACAACTGTCTGGCGTACGCGCTAGGCTTCCCGCCCGAGGTGGCTGACGACATCAAGCCGCTCTCGGACATGACCGAGCTGCTATCCGAACGCTCCGGCGCGGAGCCGGGCCAGGGCGGAATGCACGTGCTGAACCCGGAGTGTGCGGACATCATCGAGGACCACGCGATCAGCCGAAACGGGATCAAGCTCCTCGTCATGGGGACGATTGAGAAGGGCGGAGGCGGGTGCGCCTGCCCCGAGGGCAACGTGCTGCGCGCCGTCGTTCGAGATCTCGTCGACCTGCCCGACGATCTCGTCATGGACATGGAAGCCGGGCTTGAGCACCTCGGCCGCGGCACGGTACGCCACGTCGACGGACTCATCGCGGTGGTGGCGCCACATGTCTCAAGCGCCCGGACCGTCCAGCGCATCAAGGCGCTCGCCGACGACATCGGGCTGAAGCGGATGGTCGTCATCGCCAACCGGGTGAAATCACCCGAGGATCGGGCGAAGATCGAGAAAAACCTTGGCGCCGACATCCCGGTCGTCGCTGAGCTAGGGGCGTACGACGGGCTGGAGTCAGACTACACGCACGACAACGAGGCCGGGCAGCAGATACTGGCGGACCTCGCCAGGCAGCTTCCGGCCATCGAGCAGAGCCTCGCGAATTAAGGAGCAGATCATGCCAACAACAGTTATTGCAACAACGGGCAAGGGCGGCGTCGGGAAAACGGCCACGACCGCCATGGTAGTGCGCGCGCTGGTGGATGCCGGCGAGAAGTCGATCCTCGCCATCGATGCCGATCCGAATCTCAACCTCGATGCGGCGCTTGGCGTTAAGGCGGAGGAATTCCTCGGGTGCATCCGCGAGGAGGCCATCGAGAAGCAGGAAAACCTGCCGGGCGGCATGTCCAAGCCTGAGTACCTGAACTATCGCGCCCAAGAAGCGCTGCTCGAGACGGACGATTTCGACTTCCTGGCCATGGGGCGACCGGAGGGGCCGGGATGCTATTGCTACGCCAACAGCGTGCTGAGAACGGCCATCGACAAGCTGGCGAAGCAGTACGACTACGTCATCGTTGATTGCGAGGCGGGGCTCGAGCACTTCAGCCGCCGGACGACGGGCGACATCGACGTGCTGCTGGTCCTGACCGACGCGAGTCTTCGCTCGGCGGACACGGTGTTTCGGGTGATGGATCTCGTGGATGACCTGAAGACGCACGTAGGCAAGAAGGTCGTCGCAGTGACGCGAACGGCCGAGTGCCCGCTGCCGATTCTGGAACGCGCCAAGCAGCATGACGTCGAGATCGCCGGATGTATCCCGGACGATCCGGAGGTGCGGGAGCTGGACGGAACTGGGAAGCCGCTGCTGGGCGTCGCGGACGACAACCCGGCGCTTCAGGCGGTGAAGACGCTGCTTGAGGAAGCCGGCGTGCTGACGGCGTCGCCGGCCTAGTCGCAACCGTATTCCATCACGAGGCTGCCCTCAACGGACTTCGCTTCGGCCTTTAGTCGGGCGGCGAGATCGGCGAGGATGGCGGTGGAGCAATCCGGCAGGTCGGAGCAGTGGATGATGACGATTGAGAGCGTCATCAGCGGCCAGTCACGCAACTCCCCATCGCGACTGTGGGCAGTGATGCAACCGCGCTGCGCGTCCTCATCATCGTAGTAGCCCGCGCGACGCTCGCAGAAGAGCTTCAGCACGCGGTCGCAGATGGTGCGAGCGCGATCCGGCGCGGCAAGCGTGATGAAATCGTCGCCGCCGATGTGCCCGACGAAGTCCGACGGCATCCCCGTGTCGCGAACCGAGCGCTCGATCAGCCTGGCCATCGACGCGATCGCTCGCGAGCCCCGCTCGTACCCATACCGATCGACGTAAGCCTTGAAGTTGTCGATGTCGATGTAGCAGAGGGAGAAATCGCTGCCCCGTTTGATGCGCCGGGCGATCTGAGTGCGGGTCGGCTCGTTGCCGGGCAACCGGGTGAGGCTGTCGGTGGATAGCTCGCGGTCGCATCGGGCGATGACCATGTCAACTCGCGCCGCTAGTTCGAGAGGGTTGTACGGCTTCAACACCACATCATCACATCCCGCCCGGATCATCATAACGCGCTCGTCCGGGTCGGATTCGCCGCTGACCATGATGACTGGGATGTGCGCGGTGAACGGGTTCTTGCGGATGCGCTGCACGAGTTCAATACCGTCGACGTTCGGCATGTGGTAGTCGGTGAGGATGATGTCGGGCTTCTCCTCAGCCGCAATCGCAATTGCCACGTCGCCGTCCTCGGCCTCCAGGAACGCGCGGCCAGGCCGCTTCAGGCTGATGACGTAAGCCCGACGCTGCATATCGCAATCGTCGACGAGCAGTACCTTCTGTTTGCCTATGTCCACAAGAACTCGTCTCCTAATCCAGCGTCCTAATCACTCAGCCAGGATCTCCGCGAGCGCCCCGCACAGATCGCCGGCGATGACCCCTCGGTCGGAAAGCCGCGCGGCCATCAAGTCGCCGGCCGCGCCATGGTAATGCGCTCCCGCAACGGCTGCCTCGATGGCTGGGGCGCCGCCCGCGACAAACGCTGCGATAGCACCGGCGAGAACATCACCGGCGCCGCCCGTGCCCAGCGCATTGGATCCGGTGGCGTTGATCCATGCTTCGCCGTCGGGGCTCGCTGTAACAGTCGCCGCGCCCTTTAGCACAACAACCGAGTCCGCCTCCCGAGCCACGTCGCGGGCGATACCCAAACGGTTGGACGCCACAGCATCCGTGGATGTTTCAGCAAGCCGACTCATTTCGCCCGGGTGAGGCGTCAAGATCGTCGGGGCCTTGCGGCGCCGCAATATGCTCAGATCCGGACCAATCGCGTGAAGAGCATCCGCGTCGACGACCAGGGGCGAGTCACACCCCGCCGCAAACTCCCTGGCGAATTGCAGGGCGGCGGGCTCTCTCGACAGGCCTGGTCCGAGCACCACCGCGTCCGCCCCAGAGGCCGATGCCAGCGCGGCCTCGACACATTCGGGCCCGAGGATTCCAGGCTGGGACTCGGTCAGCGGGCACGTCATGGCCTCAGTGAGCTTCGCCTCAAGAATCGGGTTGAGCGTCTCCGCGCAGCACGCCGTCACCAGCCCCGCGCCGCAGCGGAGCGCCGCGTCCGACGCCAACGTGACCGCGCCGGTCATCCCCACGGATCCGCCAACCACCACGACGCGCCCGAAGTCGCCCTTGTGCCCCGCCGCCGAACGCTCCGGAAGCATCGCGCGAGCCGCTTGGGGCGTCGTCAGGTTCGTCACAAGCCGTGGGTCGGTCAACAGCTTTTGAGGGATGCCGATGTCCGCAACGCGGATGTCACCGCACCGGGCGCGGCCAGGATGCGTGTAGAGGCCGATCTTCGGGAGCGCAAAGGTGACGGTGATATCGGCGGCGACGGCTTCGCCCAGGATCTCACCCGTGTCCGCGCAAACGCCGCTGGGGATGTCGATCGCGATGACCCTGCCCGAGCAACGTTGCGCCGCCTTGATGGCCGTGAGCGCCGGGCCCCGGACCTTGCCGGTGACGCCCGTCCCGAGGATCCCATCGACGAGGATGTCGGCTTCCTCGGCTACGCGATTGAGGGCCTTGGCCGACGGCGCCTGAAGAACCGGGACGCCCATTTTCCGGGCGATCGCGAAGTTCGTTCCTGCGTCGCCGCTGATGCGTCCCGACTCGCCGAGCACGGCGACTTGCATGTCGGCTCCTCGGCTGAACAGGTGCCGTGCGAGAACGAGCCCGTCGCCGCCGTTATTGCCGCCGCCGCAGACGATCAGCACGCCGGCGCGTGGCTGGCGGAGTTCCTCAACGGCGTTCAGCACTTGAAGCCCGGCATTTTCCATCAGCACCATGCCGGGAATGCCGTAGTCGTTGATGGCCGCAGCGTCGATCGCGCGCATCTCTTCGGCCGTGCAGATCTTCACGAAGCACCTCGGTTACGGGTGGTGCGGCAAGGCGGCGTCGGAGCTATGGCCCCTCCGACAGGCTATATGTGCAAGCCTTGACCCATTGCCACGTGCGCGGCTTCGGCTACGACTTCGGGCAGCGTCGGATGCGCGTGGATGGTTTCGGCGACGTCGTGCAGCGTCAACTCGTGATGCACTGCGAGCGTGATCTCAGAGATCAGCGCGCTTGCGCTCGGGCCGAAGATGCACCCACCGAGAACGCGCCCGGTCTCAGCGTCGGCGACGATCTTGACAAAGCCCTCGCGCTCGCCCGCGCCGATCGCCTTGCCGTTGGCGCGGAACGGGAATCGACCGACCGTGACCTCGATGCCCTTCTCCGCGGCGTCGCGTTCCTTCAACCCAACCGACGCAACTTCGGGCCACGTGAAGACACACGCGGGCACCGCGTCGAGGTTGATATATCCATCATGTCCGAGGGCCGTCTCGACTGCCGCGACGGCCTCATGGGATGCCTGGTGCGCGAGGCCGATCCCGCGGATACAATCGCCGACGGCGTAGACGGTCTCCGCCGAGGTCTGGTACTTGGCGTCCGCGACGGGCATGCCGCGGTCGACCGAGATGCCGGCTGCCTCGAGGCCAAGGTTATCGGTGTAGGCCCGGCGACCTGCGGCCATCATAACTTGCTGCGCGTCGACGGCGGATTCCTCGCCGTCCGCCTCGTAGATCAGTCGGTAACGGTCGGCGGTCTTCTCGATCGACTGGCAGCGCGCGCTCGTGTGGATCTTGATCCTGCGCTTCTTCAGCGACTTGGTCAGGTCGGCGGTGACTTCCTCGTCTTCGGATGGGAGGATCGTCGGCATCATCTCGACCACCGTGACCTTCGTCCCAAGGCCCGCGTAAATGAACGCCCACTCCAGCCCAATCGCGCCGCCGCCGATGATCGCGATGCTCTCGGGGATCTCGGTGAGACCCAGCGCGTCGTCGCTCGTGAGAATGCCCGGCAGATCATGCCCTGGGATCGGGATCAGGAAGGGCACCGAGCCGGTCGCCAGAAGCGTCTTCGCGGCTGTCAGCGTGGTCGCGCCGTCATCGCCCATCACGTCGATCTCCGTCGCGGAGCGCATCGTTCCGTGACCGCGGAAGGTCGCGATGGCATTCTTCTTCATCAACCCCTCAACGCCCATCACGAGCTGCTTCACGCAACGCTGCATGTGCTTGCGCATGCGGTCGACGTCGATGCCCTTGACCTCGCAGTCGATACCGAGGCTCTTGGCGTCTCGGGCGGCGTTTGCCGCCTCGACAACGCTGATCAGCGCTTTGGACGGGATGCAGCCACGATTGAGGCAGGTCCCGCCGAAAGCATCGCGCTCAATGATGGCGACCTTGGCGCCCAGTTGAGCCGCACGAATCGCGCCCACGTACCCGCCAGGCCCGGCGCCGATGACCGCAATGTCAAAAGAACTCTCGCTCAACGTTCCACACCTCATTCAGGGTGAACTTGAGGCCTGCAAGCCGGATTATATCACAGCCGCCGGAGTTGCGCCATTGCGCGGTGGCTACGCTGAGCGACTGAGTCGACCGGCGGCGATGGCCGCCGCGCCAACCGCCGTGGCGACCTGTGGCGAGTCGGGCACGATAAGTTCGACACTCAGCTCGGCCTCCAACGCGCGCCGCAACCCCACATTCAGCGCCGGGCCACCGTCAAAGAACACGGGCTCAGATACTCCAACGCCCCTCGCCATGTCGCACACGCGCTTGGCGATGGAGCGATGAACGCCGGCGATGATGTCGGCCTGCTTGCGCGCCTGGGCGAGGAGCGAGATGACCTCCGTCTCGGCAAAGACCGTGCAGATGCTACTGATGGCGACGTTCTCAGTCGATTCGAGCGACAGAGGCCCGAGCTGGTCGAGGTCCATTTCCAGAATCCGGCTCATCACTTCGAGGAAGCGCCCCGTCCCGGCGGCGCACTTATCGTTCATCGCGAAGTTCTGCACGATGCCGTCGTCGTCGAGGGATATGACCTTGCTGTCTTGGCCACCGATGTCGATGATCGTGCGAGCGGGAGTTGTGTCTCGGGTGAGGTAACGGGCGCCGGACGCGTTCGCCGTGATCTCGCTAATCGTCGCGTCGGCATGCTCGACGAGGCGCCGACCGTAGCCGGTCGCCAGCATGTACGCGATGCTGTCGGCGTCGCGGTCAGCATCGGCGAGCGCTTGGGCCAGCACCGTCTCCGCCGCCTTGCGGCAGTTGGCGCCGGTGGCAGTGACGGCGCACCCAAGAACCCCATCGCGCTCGATCAGCGCGACCTTCGTGGTCGTCGATCCTATGTCAAGCCCAACGGCAAGACCCATTGCGTCGTCAGTCCTTGTCCGGCGGCGATCCGCGCCGGCCCTGTGGCGCAACCAGTATCATCAACAAGAGAGCCTGGTCATTGGTTCGGTCCGATTCATCGCCAGGCGGAGCCATGGCGCAGAGCGAAACGCCCCCACCTCTGTAGGAGGTGGCGCCCGCCAATCGACTCAATCTATGCTCCGGCGCTGCTTGGACGCGCCGAGCCATACTTCCTTTGAGGAGGAACGTGCCAATGAGAAGGCTACTTGCAGTGCCAGTCGTCACCGCGATTGCCGTCTGTGTAGTCGTGGTCATGTCGGGCTGTCCCCAGGAGCAGTCGGAAGAGATAAGCCCGCCGATCGAGAAGGGGAACGCTGGAGCGGAGCCCACCGACGACGGCGCCACGGACGAAGGTACCGATGAGGGTACTACGGCAGAGGCGGGCGAGTTCACCTACGTCTGTTCCGAGCATGCGGACGAGACCGCGGACAAGCCGGACAAGTGCTCTGTCTGCGAGGCCTACATGGTCGCGGACACGAGCGAGGTTGTCGAGTATTACTGCCCCATGCATGACGATGCCACGCAGACCGATCCGGGCGAGTGCGAGGAGTGCGGAGGCATGATCCTCATGGCCCGCGCGCTGGACACCGATGTCGCCCCGACCGAGGGCAGTGACGACGATGATGATGACGATGACGACGACGAGGGCAGCGACGATGACGACGACGACGATGATGATGACGACGACGATGAAGAAGAGGGCACGAGCTAACCGCGCCTAGTACCCACAGTCAACAATACGGGGCGGCTCCCTAGTGGGGCCGCCCCGATGTGTTCTCCCCACTGGCACCTACTCGGCGTCGAGCAGTGCTTGCATGTCCTCCGCCTCGCGATCCAGCCCCAGCTCCCGAAGCGTCGCGGGCAACGGAATCCCAGTGCGCAAATCCCAACCTCGGCAGATGTAGTAATCATCGAGGAGCTTGTCCAGCTCGGACTGAGGCGTGACCCAGCCCTCGGACGCGCCGCGCGGAATGGCCTCCTCGCGGATGCGCCGCGGCAGCGTGTCGTCGGACCGGCGGAAGCCCTCGCGCATGTTGAAGGCGCGCTCGAGCTGGTTAATCCGCGCGCCGATCGCGCGAAGCTCGTCGAGCGATGGCGTCTCGCCCCACCCGGCGCCCACGATATCTTGGATGATCGGCGTGAGTTTCATGCCGATCAACCGTTCGGCGCTGATGCACCAGATCATGCTGTTGGCGACCGCGGTCCAGTCGCACAACTCGACGCACTCGGGCCCCTTCGAGTCGATCGTCCGATCAATGAGCCCGCTCTCCTCGGACGCCGGCCGGATGTCGCAATGCACGGGCCCGCGACTGCTGACCGCGTACGCCAGGGCTTGGCTCTTCACCGCTCGCGGCGAGTGACCCACAATGTCCATGCCTTTGACGGTGTGAGCGTATCGCTCCGCACCTCGTCCGATACGTTTGGCCGCGCGCTCGCTGCCGTCGGCCAGCACGTCGCCGATGTTCTCGCGGTAGGCGATGCGCCGCAGCATCTCGATGAGCGCCTCGTGGCTCCCGAACCGCAGATCCAGCCCGTCCGTATCATCGAGCCCAATCACGCCCTCCTCGAAGCACTCCATCGCGAAGGCGATCGCCGCTCCGGCCGTGATCTGCCCGAGTCCATACTCATCGGTCAGGCGGTCAGCCTTGATCAGCGCGTCAAGTCGTCGGTTGCCAACGATCGAGCCGAGGGCGAACTGAGCTTCATACTCGGGGCCCACCGCCTCCGCCCCCGCGTACTCGCCCTCCTCCACCGTCGAGTAGTTGCCACACGGCGTCAGGCACCCAATGCAGGCGAGATCGCGGCGCACGTGGTCGTCGCGCAGCGTCTCTCCACAGATGTCGTCCCAGCCGTCGAAGACCTCGTCCCGCCAGTTGTTGGCGGGCAACGCGCCCATGGCCTGAAGCCCCGCAACCCCGGCCGACGTGCCGTAGGTGCTAAGCACCCGCGCGCCGGGCAGCGTGCGGGCTTTCTCCCGCAGGGCCTCGGTGACGTCGCGGATGCGTTCGTGTGAGCGCGGCTTGATGATTCCCGTACCTCGGGCGACCACTGCCTTGAGGTTTTTCGAGCCCATGACCGCGCCCAAACCGCCCGTGCCTGCGGCTCGGAGGTCGGATATGATGCAGGCGAACAGGACCAAGTTCTCACCCGCCGGGCCGATGCACGCGATACCGGCCGATGGGTCGTTGAGTTCCGCGCGGATGGTGCTCTGCGTGTCTGTGGTGAGCTTGCCCCAGAGGTGCGCGGCCGGGCGGATGCTCACTTCGTCATCGTCGATCAGCAGATAGGAAGGCTCGTCGACGCGGCCATCGATCATGACGGCGTCGTACCCCGCGTACTTGAGCTGATTCCCAAACGGGCCGCTGCAAAACGAGTCAACGTGGGTGTTCGTGAGCGGCGACTTGCTCCCGGCCGCGAATTTCGAGGCCATTGGGATGGCCATCGCGTTGGTCGGCCCGCTGGTCAGGATGAGGAGGTTCTCGGGTGAAAGCGGGTCCGTGCCAGGCGCCAGTTCGTCATACAGCCATCGCGAGATGAATCCATTCCCGCCCATGAACTCGCGCGCCATCCGCTCGTCGAGAGGCTCGACGCGACTCGTGCGATCGGTTAGGTTGACGCGGAGAATCTTGCCCGCATATCCACCGAGTTTCATTGAGTCACGACTCCGCCTTGAGGACCGCGTAGAAGCACTCGCGCACACACGGCGGGGGCCCGTCGAGGCGCTGGCAACACTCCGCAGCCTCGGAGTCGCAGCCTTCGGGGAAACCGTGCTCCTCCACCAAACCCGTAATCTGCCGTACGGGCTGAATGAGTGACAATCGAGGGTTGTAGCCGCCGTGCCTGTGATGCGAGCAGGCGAGCGCGCACATCAGGCATCCCGAGCAGCGGTCTGGATCTCGTACAGTAACGCGCACGCTAATGCTCCCGCGGGGATGATCGCTTAGCCGCCGGCGACCGGCAGCAAGACGGCGATCTCGTCTCCGGAGTTGATGGTCTTCTCGTCACGGTCGCGCAACATCGAGCCGTTGTGCATGACGACGATGCTCGGCCAGACGCCCCCGTCCGGAGAGAACAAGAGCTTCTGTGCCTTCTCGCCATAATCGTCGACAAACTTCTGAAGCAGCTCCGTTGTGGAGACCGGCCCGTCGACATCGCATTCGACCTGGCGCTGGCCGTTGGCGGCCTCACGCAGATTGGCGAACAGCTTCACCTGCACCATTGGGTAATGCCCCTTGCGTAACGCGATCTACACGCCGTCGTTGATGAAGCACGGGCAGTTCTCATCGCACTTGCCGATGTCCTCGGGCGCGGTGAGGATGCGCAGCTTCTTGACCGTGCCGGTCAACTCGCCGACGACGTAGTCGATTTCTTCCTCAGTGTTGTTCCTGCCGAGCGAAAAGCGAACCGCGCCGTGCGCTCCCTCTTCGCTGAGCCCCATCGCCATCAGCACGTGCGACGGCTTCATGTCACCGGCCGTGCATGCGGAGCCCTGCGAAACATAGATGTTGCGCATGCTCAGGTTCAGGCCAAGCGCCATCCCGTCGCAGTACATGAAGGCGAGGTTGATCGTGTGCGGCAGCGTCTGCTCCGGATGGCCGTTCAGCTTAACAGCGTCCAACTCCTCGAGCCCATCAATAAACCGCTTCCGGAGTGCCCAGAGCTGCTCGCTTGCCTCTTCCATCTCGCCGACGGCTAGCTCGAGCGCGGTCGCCAGCCCAACCACCTGCGCGACGCCCTCCGTGCCACTGCGCAAGCCCTGTTCCTGCCCGCCGCCATGGATCAGCGGCGTCAGCTCGACGCCCTCGCGTCGGACCAGCGCGCCGATGCCCTTCGGCCCATACAGCTTGTGCGCCGAGAGCGACAGCATGTCGGCGTTGAGGATATCGAGCGTGGTCGGTATCTTGCCGACGGCCTGCACCGCGTCGACGTGGAAGAGCACGCCCCGATCGCGGCAGATCGCGCCGATCTCAGCGCTTGGTTGGATCGTGCCGACCTCGTTGTTCGCGTGGACGATGGATACGATTGCGGTGTTGTCGCGCATCGCATCGGCCACCGCCGCGGGGTCGAGCATGCCCGTCGCGTCGACGGGGACGTAGGTGACCTCCGCGCCGAGGGATTCGAGCCATGAGGCTGTCTTGAGGACAGCCGAATGCTCGACGGGCGTGGTGATGATATGCTGGCGTCCGCCGCCGGCCGCGAAGTACCCGCCCTTGATGGCCAGGTTGATCGCCTCGGAGCCGCAGCCCGTGAAGGTGACGTTGCTGGGCTCGGCGCCAAGCGTCTCGGCGACCGAGATGCGCGCCAGGCTGAGAGCCTTGCGGGCCGCCCGTCCCACGGCGTGCACGCTTGACGGGTTGCCGAAGGTCCCATCGGCCGTCGAGGCCTTCATCATGGCCTCGGCGACCTCGGGTCGCACCGGCGTCGTCGCGTTATGGTCGAGGTAAACTTCCAACGTTCGCATCCTCCCGTCGGCGTGTCGGGCGTTACTCGGCTATCAGGTTGTCCAAGTGCGCGAACAGGTCCTCGCGGTTCCACTCGCCGCCCTCGCCGCGGCCGAAGAAGACGTCAACGTCCTTCCCATCGCGCTCGCAGGTGAGAGTCTGCTCGCCGTTGACGAGGAATCCGCCGCAGCTCATGCCGGCCGCCCGCCACCGCGGGTAACCGTCGTCGCTGGTGAAGTCGATGAACTCGGTGTCGACTTTGTTGCCGTACTTCTCGGCAACCTCCTCGACGATCTCGCGGATGTAGTTGTGGCCCTCGTTGCCGGGGTAGTAGGCCCGGACCTCGATGGTCTCGCCGTCCCACTCTTCATCGGTGGCGGTCTCGGCGACGGCCGGGGCATCGTAGTCCGGGAGATCGGTGACAACCTTCAGGCCGCCATCCTTCATCGCGGCCTGGATGTCCTCGTCGAGGAGGAAGTCCATGAACGCGCGGGCGTCAGTGGGGTTTGGGGCTTCTTTCAGCAGGCCGATCACGCACATCGGGCGCTCGTAGAGGTCCTTGTCGACCATCGCCGCGATGCGGACGCTGCCCTCTTCCAGCTTGTCAGGATACGTCTTCATGGGGCAGTTCTCAAACATCAGCGCTGCCTCGGACTTGCCGGCCGCGACCTTGTCGTAGGCTGTGATCGGCTTGTCCGTCAGCACGATTCTCTCGTCGCCGTCGGGCATGAGCGTGTCCCAGAGGTTGGCATTCCGCAGCGCCTCTTCACCGTAGACGCCGATGGAGTTGTTCTCGGGATCGGGCATCGTGATGACATCAGCCTTCACGAGATCCTCGAGGCTGTGGATGTCCTGCGGGTTGTCCTTCGGCACCGCGACGATCAGCTCGAAGTAGCCAAACGCGATCTTGTCGGCGGGATCGACGATGCCTTCGACCTCAAGCAGCTCGATCTCGCGCTTTCCGGGGGACACGAACAGATCCGGGCGCTCGTCTTTCTCCGTAACGTTCTTGGCGTTGACGATGCCCGTGTCAAACGTGCCGTCAACCTGGATGTCAGGATTCTCGGCCTCGAACTTCTGAATTGCCTCGGTGATCGGCACGGTCAGGCCACACGGCACGTAGACCGTAACCACGCGCGGCTCGCCGGAAGTCTCGGGACCCGCCGGCTCACCTTCGTCACCCATCTTTGGCAGGATCGGCAGAACCTCGGTCGCTGCGGCGGTCTCTTTGGGCTCGCATCCAACAACGGTCATCACCACGGCCACGGCCAACAGGAGCAGCAGCAATCTCTTGCAGTTCACGTGGAATCTCCTCGATATCTCAGGCTGTTGCCCGGCGTCGGGCCTGCGCGGCGCAGTCGCCGCGGGAATCATCAGTCTGGGCACTCAATGACCGCCAGCTTCTGCTGCGGCTCGACCGCATCACCTTCGCGGACCAGTATCTCCTTGATGACGCCGCCCACGGGCGCCTTCACCACCACCACGGCCTTGGCTGTCTCGATCTCGGCGAGGTCGGCATCGGCCTCGACGGCATCGCCCACCTCGGGATACCAGAACAGCATTACGGCCTCACACGAGGTCTGATCTTCCTCGGTCAGATCGTCCGACAGAACGTCAATCAGTCGAGCCAAGACGCATCACTCCTGACGCGCGGGGCTATTCGCTCCCGAGTTGAGCCTCAATGTAACGCTTCAGGCGTCCGGCGCTCAGTCCCGGTCCGACTGACAGCGCCATGCCGCCCTCCATGACCGTCGGGCTGGCTTGTATTCCGATGGTCTCCGCCTCGGGTCCGTCCAGCGGCAGCACGTCTACTTCGACCTTGCCGGCGAAGCGACCCGCGGCCGCCTCGACAGCGCGGACCACGCGAGCGTCTTCGTCCTGCGGCGGGATCTCAGTTACGAATACCTGGAACTTGAGCAAATCCTCATGCCCCCAACGTGCTGAACGTGGCCCTAGCGTCTACTTGAACGCAACGCGAATGCGGGAGGGGACGGTTCCCCGCGCGGGCGGAGAACACTGCTTCAGGGGGCAACTCCACGAAATCTTCCGATAGCTATGTCGGCGATTACGGGGCCTCGAAGCGCCCCGGATCGCCGACATACAGGACGCGCGTTTCGCCGGCGCGCATCGACAGCGTGATCGTCTCCGCGGCCTCGGCGAGCGTCTCGCCGGTCATCGCATCGCGCACGTCGGCGGCGGCCCGCAGGCGAATTGACTTCTCGCCGGATGTGTTCGCGGTGACGGCAATGGCCGATGCGTTGGCATGGATCGTATCGCCCGCGTCGGCGAATAGATGCGCGGCAGCGTGGCGAGCGATCCCCCGGAGGATCTCGGCCGGCACGTTCGGGGCGGCGGAGTACACGCTCGTCCAGTAATCGAACTCCCTGACCGTCAGTCCAGGCCACTCCGCCGGCTTCTTGTCGGCCAGGACCGGCACGGCGATGGCGCCGAGGATGCCCACCCGGTTCGGCAGGGAGTAGAAAACCGGGCCGGCCTTCTCGGTTGTGCCGTATTCCAAGCCCTTCGGGACGCCGTCGATCAGGGGGTGGGAGTGATCGGTGACGCGCACGCGGAGCGGCGCCTCGCGCGTGACGAAGCCGATTGGCTGGCCGGTCAGCTTCAGCGCGGCGCTGCCCGAGAGCGTGGCCTCAATCGCCCCAGGGGCGAAGATCCACAGCACGGTGCTGTCATCTCGCGCGACGTGTTTCAGCACTGCCTCCCTGGCGGGGGTATCGAAGTAGAAGCCGTTCACCATGACGTACAAGGCGTATTGCGGAACGCGACCGGCGATCAGGTCATCCAACATCCACACGTCATACGGCGCGCCGATCTCAGACAGCGCCTTGAACTGGTCGTGCAGCAGCGGCTTGGAGAGCGCGCTGCCGTCAGCCAGGTAGGACAGACTGTAATGGTCGATGATGACCGCGATATCGGCGACAGACGTGCGGTCCCATCCGGCGGCGCGTTTGGCCAGATCAGCCAGGCCCGAACGCGTCCGGCCGGCGCTCCACCTGGCGCCGCCGTCGATCGCCGCGCGCGCGGAGGCTATCAGCTCCGTGGGGCCGCGAAGCTCCTCGTCGACCCAGATCTTCCCGTGCGACGCCACCGAGTGTCTCACCGAACTCCAGACCCCGCCCGCTTCGGCCGACGCGCTCGGGGCGGCGATGAAGTTGATGTCGCCGCTTGCGAGCACGCGGGCGAAGTCGATATGACCGCCGTTCTGCAGCGTCGATTTGCCGGCCGCGTGATCGATGATGTGCCCATACGACAGCCCAACCAACTTCTCCCCGGCGCACGCCTGCTTGGCCGTGGCGGCCAGATCGGTGATATACGTGGCGATCTGCTGAGCGTGGAAATGGTTGTAGTCAATGACCTTCGGCGCGAATGCCGGGTCGAGGAGGCTCTGCGAGAGGTGTCTCTCGCGCTCGGGCTGACTCGGGACGCGCACGTCGTCCCACGTAAACACAGCGATCGGCTCCTCGTCATCCGCACCCATGCCCGGAATGGGGTTCACGACGTGCTGCCACGCGGCGCGGAGGCGTCGGATGTCGTTGCCGTACTTCTCCCGCAGCCACGCTCCGAAGACGCGCCGTTGAGGCCGGCTGTAATCGGCGAAATACCCCTCAGCCGCGCCCCAGCACGTCCACCGACCCTCCTCACCGTCCGCCAGCCAATACGCGACCACTGAATCGGCATACGGCGCTGCCTGCACGTGCGTCACGAACCGGGTCACGGCGTCGCGCGCGTCTTCCCGCCATTTGTCGGATGAATAAGAGGGGTACTCGAGCTTGCCGTCAACGCCGGGGACATCAATGGCGTGGCGCCCATGACCATACAGCATCGTCTCGCGCTTGTTCTCAGCCTTCCACCACTCGGGCGCCGAGATGAAGACGCGCAGGACGACGCGAGCGCCGGGCTGCGCCTCCAGGACGCGGTCAACGCGCGCGTCGAGTTGAGAGTAGTCCCAATCCTCCCGGCTCGTCCACGCGTCCTGGGCCCATCCGTACGGATCGCTCGCCGCCGTCGCGGGCACAATGACCACGTCGCCAGGCTGCGCTCCGTCGATCCAGCCGTCGCCGTCGCGCCACAGCCTGCCATTGAGATCGATCGCCTGACCGTCGATCACAGCAGTCGGCCAGCCGTTGTGCTCGCGCACGTCGACCGTGGTCCCCGCCCGGGCCTCACCCGCGCCCGCCACCAGCAATGCGATCAGAACCGACATAAATGACCCTCAGGAGGATGGTATTGACTGCTCCGACTAGCGATTCGCCGGGGACGGGGCATTCCCTGCCGGCGCCGCCCGTCTAAACAAACGCTCCGGCCAGGATCTCGCCTCGAATCCGCTCCATCATCTTGGTGTAGTGCCAGAGGTTATGATACGTGACGAGGCGCGCGGCGGTGATCTCCTTGGCCTTATACAGATGCCGGATGTACGCGCGCGTAAACCGAACACAGGTCGGGCACTCGCACGAGGGATCGAGCGGAGAAAAGTCCTCGGCGAACTTCGCGGCGACCATGTTCAGACGCCCCTCGCTCGTCACCGCCGTGCCGTTACGCCCCAGGCGCGTGGGGAGGACGCAGTCGAAGATGTCCGCCCCCGCCCGGACGCCCTCCAGGATGTCCTCGGGGAAACCGACGCCCAGCAGGTGTCGCGCGCCCCAGTCGGGCAGCTCGTCGCCAACGACCGTCGCCAGCTCGTACATCAGCTCGTTCGGTTCGCCCACGCTCAGGCCGCCAATGCAGAAGCCATCGGGCTTCAGGTCGGCGACTGCCTGCGCGCTTTCGCGGCGAAGCTCCGGGAGCATGCCGCCCTGGACGATGCCAAAGATGAGCTGGTCCTCGCGGGTTCTGGCTGCCAGTCCGCGTCTGGCCCAGTCGTGCGAGCGCTCCATCGCCTCGCGCGTCTTGGCTTCATCCGATTCGTACGGTACGGGCTCGTCCAGCGTGACGGCGATGTCGGGCCCGAGCGCTTCCTGGATGCCAATCACATTCTCCGGCGTCAGTCGGCGCTCGCTGCCGTCGATGTGACTCCTGAATGTCACGCCCTCGTCGTCCAGCTTTCGCAACGCCGCCAACGAGAAGACCTGGTACCCTCCGCTGTCGGTGAGGATCGGCTTGTCCCAGTCCATGAACGCGTGTAGCCCACCTGCTTGCTTCACCAACTCCTCGCCGGGGCGCAGGTGGAGATGGTAGGTGTTCGAGAGCACGATCTGCACGCCCATCTCCTCCAACTCCGCCGGCAGCATCGCCTTGACCGTGCCCTGCGTTCCGACGGGCATGAAGGCGGGCGTCAACACGTCGCCATGCGCCGTGTGGAGTACGCCGGCACGGGCGTTGCTGTTGGCGGATTGGGCCTCAAGGGTAAATGAACTCATGATTCCTCGCCGGCGCCGGCCTTGCGAAGGGCGTCTAACACGTCCTGGAAGTCCTGAGGCGGCTCGGCCTCAAACTGCAGTCTCTCGCCGGTAGTCGGGTGCTCGAATGACAGCCGCCGCGCGTGGAGCGCTTGTCCCTGCAACCGCTTCAGCGCAGCCACGAGGCTTAGCGGCGTGTTCTGCGGGAGCCTCCGCTTACGTCCGTAGAGCGGATCCCCGAGCACCGGGTGCCCAATGTGGGTCATGTGAACGCGGATCTGGTGCGTCCGCCCGGTGTCGAGCCTCAGCTCGACCAGAGAGATCGTCCGCCCCTTCTTCGGCGTGTCCGGTCCAATGCGATGGGCCTCGAGCACCTCGTAGTGGGTCGTGGCCTCGCGCCCCCCCTCGACCACGCCCATCATCTGGCGCTGCTGACGATGCCGGGCGATAGGGGCCGATATGGCGCCTTCGGGGGGCGAGGGCTTGTCGTACACGATCGCCCAGTACGTCCGCTTCGCGGCGCGCGTCTCGATCTGCTGGGAGAGATGCCGGTGGGCCTGGTCGTTCTTGGCCGCGACGAGCAGACCAGACGTCTCCTTGTCGAGCCGGTGCACGATCCCGGGTCTCAGCTCCCCACCGATCCCAGACAGGTCATCGCAATGCGCCAGCAGCGCGTTGACCAGGGTCCCCGATGGATGCCCGACAGCCGGGTGGACGACCATTCCGCTCGGCTTGTTGATGACGATTAGGTCAGCGTCTTCATACACGACGTCGAGAGGGATGTCCTCGGCGAGGATCTTCGTGGGCTCCGGCGGGAGGATCGTGACCTGAAGCTCATCACCCTCGGCGACCCGCGCGGCCGACTTCGACTTCGCCCCGTTCAGCAGGCACATGCCGGCCTCGATAAGGCGTTGCGCCGCGGCTCGCGACAGGTCGTCGGCGAGCTTGGTCAGCGCCTGATCCAGACGGGCCCCGGCTAGCTCTTCGGGCACCATGTACGTGCTGTGCTCGGGCTCGCCGGGGGAGTCGGTCATTAGCGCTTCTTCGTCTTCCGCTTCTTGCGGTTCTTGGGTTTGTCGGCGTAGGTGACGCTGTCGCCCGCCGGCGCCTCGTCGGGCTCGGGCAGGGGATACCCAACGCGCTTCCACGTGACGACCAGCACGACGATTGCCACGGCCGCGACCAGAATCGAGAACGCCTGGGCCTGCGTGAGGGCCGGCACCAGCTCCCACGGCTCGGCGGTAAAGCCCCGCCGGAAGTGCTCCATCCCTGATCTCAGACCGGAATAGAGCACGAGGTACCACATCGACAAGTGCCCGGGCACGCGAATGAGCGGCGTGATGGCTATGAGGAAGATCCCGAGGGCCAGGCTGCCCAGCAGCGCGTAGAGTTGCACCGGGTGGACCGCGCCGAGGTTGTCGCCGGGAAAGTCGACCGCCCAGGCCACCGTGGTCGGACCGCCATGGCAACAGCCGTTGAGGAAGCACCCAAACCGAGCGACCGCGTACCCCAGCGCGACGGACGGCGTAATGAGATCGGCCATCGGAGCGGGGCGGATCTTCCGCCAATGAGTGAAGATGAGCCCGCCGACGATACCCCCCATCACCCCACCGTGAAACGCCAGCCCCCCCTCCCACACGTTGAAGACGTTCGTCCAATTGCCCGCGTACTCCGCCTCCCAGTTCAGCGCGATGTACAAGATCCGCGAGCCCAATATGCTGCCCGCGAGCATCAGCAGGGCGAAGTCGATGATGTAGATCGGCTCGACATTGAACCGCGGCGCGCGCTTCATCGCGACGATGATGCCAACGACGAACGCCAACATCAGCATGACGCCATATGCGCGGATCTTAATCGGCGAGAGCCATCGCGATGCCGCCCATATACCCACGCCGATGATCGCCGCCACGCCGATCACCCAGTAGATCGATTGGCGATACTCGCTCTGCTCCATGCGGCCGAGGCGCACCTCGCGCCGGAGCCAGAACATAGCCAGGCCGCCGAACACGGCCGCGATCAGGATCGCGTGAAGCGCCGATAGATTCTGGATTTCGAACAGGGTTGAGCGCATGCTGAGGGTCAGGGCCTGGCTGCGGTAGAGTTAGTCGACCTGGGGCTGCTCGTCTTCTTGGTCGGAGGCCTCGTCGGCTCCTCCCAGTATCCCATCTCTGCCGGTGAGGATGCAATATGCAATGAGCACGGCGCCAACGGTGATGGCAATGTCGGCGATGTTGAACGTCGGCCAGGTGTAAGCCGGCGTGATCTGCACGTCAATGAAATCAACAACGCGGCCGCGGAAGAGCTTCTCGCCGTGGAAGATCCGATCAATCAGGTTGCCGGCGGCTCCGCCGATCTGTAGCGCGAGGCCAATCCACAGCGGGCGGCACCCCGCCATCTTGCGCCCGTAGAGCACGAGAACGACGATGATGACCACGCCGGCAACGATCAATCCGACCGTGGCCGTCGGCAATATGCCAAAGGCCGCTCCGGGGTTCTCGTTATGGGTGAGATAGAGGAGGTGTGGAATGACCGGAATGCGCTGGCCAAGAGCCAGCCGCCCGGCCACGATTACCTTCGTGACTTGGTCGGCCACGAGGGTCGCCACGGCAATCAGGTAAAACGCGACGGGCAACGCCTCTTGGACTACCTTCTCTCCAGCCGTTGCTGGCAGTCGACACACGTCGTTGCCGATGGGATCCGCTCCAGACGGGCTATCTTGATGTCTGTGTCGCAATTATCACAGACGCCGTAGCTGCCCTTTCCTATCTTTTCGAGCGCCGCCTCCGTCTCCGTAAGCATCACGCGCAGGTTCTCCTCGAGAGCCATGTCAGTCCCACGGTACAACGTCTCAAGAGCAGCGTCTGAGGCAGCATCATCGAAGTCAACAGAATCGTCTCCGCCACCGTCGAACTCGCCGCCGGGACCTTTGGCCACCATACCCTCTATCGTGGCGGCCAGGCGTTCCTTCTCGGCGAGCAAGCGCTTCTTGAATTCCTTAACCCTTTTTGCCGCGAGCTTGTGTTTGCGTGGGGCCAACGAACTCCTCCTCACATTCGCGCGGCGAGGTAGTTGCCGTTGCGATCCCGCCGCCGGAGATGATCCGCCTGCGCGACCCATGCCGGACACGCTGACCCCTCAAAAGGGGCCATAGCGGCGCATCCGAGCCCTGGTTGGCCGCACAGTATAGTCGGTTCGCCTACCCTCGTCAAGCAGCGGCGCACCGTGAGAACAGACGGTTTCGCCGTCGGTGTGGTTCCGCCTTCTTGGTACGAAAACGAGCCCCGGCATGTTCACCGGGGCTCGCGTGGTGTCGGCTGGTTGGGCGGGGCCTAGAAGAGGCCGACGGTCTCGCCCTTCTTGTTGATATCGACTCTGAAACCGGCGGGTTTGCTGGGCAGGCCCGGCATTGTCGACATTTCGCCGCACAGCGGGTAGAGGAAGCCCGCTCCGGCCGACGGGCGGATTTCGCGGATCGGCAATGTAAATCCGGTCGGCGCGCCCTTCAGCTTCGGATCGTGCGAGAGCGACAGGTGAGTCTTGGCCATGCAGATCGGTAATTTGGCCAGTCCCCAACCGGTGTAGGTCTCAATCTGCTGCTCCGAGGTGGCGGAGTACTCGACATCCTCCGCGCCGTAGATCTTCGTGGCGATGGCTTCGATCTTCTCTTTGATCGAGGCGGAGTCGGGGTAGAGTAGCTTGAACTTCTTGGGTTCCTCGCAAGCTTCCTTGATGAGGTGAGACATCTCGATCGCGCCGTCGCCGCCGTGGGACCAGACATTGATCTCCGCGCAGCGCGCTCCCGCGGCCTCGGAGAGCTCCTTGACGAGGGCGACCTCGTTGTCGGTGTCGGGCGTGAAGCGGTTGATCGACACAACGACCGGCACGCCGAAGAGCTTCATGTTCTGGATGTGCTTGACCAGGTTGCAGGCGCCTGCCTCGATCGCCGGCAGGTCCTCCTTGCTCAAACCCGGGTCGAGCGGCTTGCCGGCGACGATGGTGAACTTGCCGCTATGGGCCTTCAGCGCGCGGATGGAGAGCGTGATCACCACGCAGCTTGGCTTCAGCTTGCCCGCGCGGCAGGTGATGTTCATGAACTTCTCAGCGCCCATGTCCGCGCCGAAGCCCGACTCGGTGATGACGTAATCGGCGCACTTCAGCGCGATCTTGTCGGCCAGAACCGAGTTGTTGCCCTGAGCGATGTTGGCGAACGGGCCTCCATGCATGATGCACGGAGTGTTCTCGAGCGTCTGGATGAGGGTCGGCTTGATGGCGTCCTTCATGAGAACGGTCATCATGCCGGCCGCGTCGAGGTCCTCAGCCGTAACGGGGTCGCCGCTCTTGTCGAGTGCAACGATAACCCGACCGAGACGCTTGCGGATGTCCTGCAGCCCGGTGGTCATGGAAAGGATGGCCATGACCTCGGAAGCGACGCTGATGTCGAAGCCCGACTCACGCGGCACGCCGCCGCGCCGAGGCTTGGGCAGGTTCGAGCCGAGACCGATGATGATGTTCCGCAGCGCGAAGCCGTCGTTGGAGTCGATGACGCGGCGCCAAGAGATCTTGGTCGCGTCGATGTTCAGCGGGTTGCCGTGGTGCAGGCTGGCATCGATGTACGCGGCGAGCTGGTTGTTCGTCATGCTGACGGCGTGGATGTCGCCGGTGAAGTGGAGGTTGATGTCCTCCATCGGCATGACCTGGGAATACCCGCCACCGGCCGCTCCGCCCTTGATGCCGAACTGCGGCCCGAGCGAGGGCTCGCGCAACGCGTTGATGCAGTTGAGGCCTATCTGGTTCATGCCCTGGCCGAGGCCGATCGATGTTACCGTCTTCCCCTCGCCCAGCGGCGTGGGCGTGATGGCGGTGACGTCGATGAGGTGGCCGTCGGGCGCGTCCTTGAGACGGTCGAGCACGCTGAGGTCGATCTTCGCTTTGTAGTTGCCGTGGAGCTGAAGCTCGTCTTGCTCGAGACCGATCATCTCAGCGATCTCGTAGACGTGCTTCATTTTGCCCTCTGCGGCTTGGGCGATATCGATGTCGCTCGGCACGGGCATCTTCCGGACGGTTCTTCTCCGGCGCGGGGCCTTCTTCTTGGCAGCTTTCTTCTTGGAGGTCTTGGGCACGGTCTACGTCCCCCTTTTCAATGAGTCATTGCGCACCTAAAGCGCAAAAAAACGGACCGCGGGCTTTGGCAGCCATCAGCGGTCCGTCATAGGCACTCCACGAGCAAGTTTTCGCAGGGCGTGCATAAGCCGCCCCCATCTCCACGTGACAATTGGAATTCATCCCCCGACGCGTATGAGCGGCGAGGAAGTATATCCCTCACCGGGATGGGGTGTCAAGGAGGCTCCCACGGTCTGCAGGTCGCGTAGCTTTGGCGTCGAAGCGTCTGGCAGAGACAGGAGACTTCGGAGGTCGCGAGGATGGTCGAGCCTGGAGTGGTTGTCACCGTTGCCGGCATCGTTGCGCCGTTTGGCGCGGCGATGCTGTTCCTGCGCATCAACCGCGAGCTGGAGGTCGGGGCGCTGCTGGACCGCGATTGGTTGCCATGGGCGGATCGGTTGCTGGTTGGGGCGACCATGGTTTCGCTCCTGGGCGCTATCTGCCCCATACTACTGCTAGGCTCGCAGCCCGATGTCTGCCTGTTCGCCAGCCGCGCTTGCCTCGCCGGCGTGCTGATGGTCGCCGGCTACATGCCAGGCATCATGGCGCACTACCGGCTGGTGTTTGGCCGCAACCGCAAGGGCCCTCGCGTGAACCCCGAACCGATGGAGGCTGTTTGCGTCGTCACCTCCGCCGTCCTCGCGGCTGGCGTCATCGTGCAGGGCCTAGTGATGGTGCTCATCAACTGACGGCACGTCGCGCGGGAGCCAATCACCCGATTCTCGCTGTTGTTCTCGCTGAGAACCCGTTCCCGGATGCCGACCATCTGGTAGGGCGAGAAGGGTCCGGGCGTTCTTTAGCGAACCAACTGATAGTAAGTCTCATCCGGGCCCAAGTCCGCGGGTGTTGACGGCCCGCGAGGTGGAGGATGCGAATGACTCATCCGAGACCTGGGCATCTGCTTTGCGCACTGTTCCTCGTGGCGATGATCCTGGCTCCACACGCGATGTGGGCCCAGGACGATGACAACGCCATGGAGGTTCAGCAGACCCCCAGCGAGCTATATCGTGATGTCATATTCCTGCGGGTGATCACCGTCCTGGAACTCACGGAGAACCAGGTCGGCAAGGTCATCCCCATCGCGCGGCAGGTTGCCGACCAGTTGATCGCTGACGAGGATGCTGACGCCCAAGCGTATGAGGAGGTGTCAGACGCCGCCGACGCGGTGATTGGCAGCCTTCTGGGCGGGCAGAACCCTCCTGAGGTGCAGCTAGGTCTACTCAACGCGGCAGTCAACGCGCGGATGGAGCGAGAGAGATTTCGCGCGACGCTCGTGGGCCAGGCCGCGGCGGCCATTCAGCGGACACTTACTGCTGAGCAGGCCGCGAAGATCGAGACCGCCGCCGAGCAGCTCGCCCGCGAGCAAACCCAGGCGCGCCTCGGTGGCGCCGAGACGCCGGTCGACTACATCGTGGCGCGGCTCGAGGCTCAGACCAAGCTTATGCCCGATGAGTATGTCCGGACACGCGAGGCCCGCGCCGTGCAGATGGCCGAGACGCTGCTCGGCCGAGATGCCCAGGGCGTCCGGTCGATGGCCGTCGGGCTGTTGCAGGTCATGAATGAGGTGGCCGCCTGGACGGCAGATGAGTACGCCAACCGCCGGCCTACGCTCGCCAAGGACATCCGCGCGCTCGCGGGGCTCCCCGAGGAGCCACTGACGCACGAGGTCAAGCACGACGAATTCCTCGAGTGGATCACCGCTGAGGGCGCGATTACGAACCTCGAGACGTGGCTCATCACGCGGGCCATGCAGAACAGATCACTCGTCGGCGGAGAGGAGGACGGGCAATGAAACGCGCGAGACCAACACCAATCCTCCTGTCAATCATGGCATGCGTTCTAGTCGCCTCGGCGGCGTCCGCGAGCCAACTCAGCCAGGTGACGACCAAAGCCAACCACATCATCGCCCTCAACCGGCTCGAGCTGACGACTGAGCAGATCGCCGCCATCGCGCCCAGCGCCAGGGCGCTCGTGTCGATCGTCAAGGCCAGACAGACGGCCCGCGACCGACTGCTGGCGGCTGCGGCCAATGACCTGGCTACGGCCAGGTGGCGGCTGATGGGCGGCGACCCGTTGGAGGCTGACCTGCAGGCAAGGCTCGACAAGCTCGAGGCCGACCTTCAGAAAACCGACGACGACGTGTATGAGGCGGCCGTCGAGGTCATGGAAGACATCGAAGACGAGTTCACCAATCGCCAGAACGCCTTCATCGACTGGACCCCGCCGCGCGGGGAGGCAACCACCTCTCGCGATACGATGCTCCAGCGCGCCCAGCGCCAGCGAGATCATGCGGCAATGGTGATGATGGGCGAGCGATTCCTGCACAGCATCCGCTACTTCCCGCTGGAGCAGTATATTATGCAGGCGCAGAAGCTCGTGGATGACTTCTTGCGCCCGCTTATCGACCCGAGATCCGCCGACTACACGCCCGCGCAACAGTACATGTTCAAGCTCGTTGAGGAGGTCCGCCTGCTGGGCGAGCCGGACTGGCAGGACCAGGGCGCCGACTACGCCGAGCAGATGATCATGGATCTGGGACTCGAGCAGCCGCTGATCCAGGACGACGTCGACAAGCCGTACGACTGGAACGACATGTACGTTATCTTCTCAGACCTCGCGGCCCCGGAGCTACTGGCCTCGATGCGCGCGGCCAGAACGAGATAGCGCAGCAATGCCACCCCCCAGAATCGACAGCGCCCGGGCCACTCCGGCCCGGGCGCTTCTTGTTGAGCATG
Organism: uncultured Armatimonadia bacterium; assembly: GCA_964555935.1. GTDB lineage: Bacteria > Armatimonadota > Zipacnadia > Zipacnadales > VGFC01 > CAZKUN01. The sequence continues at coordinate 51,108 of CAZKUN010000006.1, forward strand.
ATATGAACGTGGGCCCTTTACCCGTCAATCTCCATGATCTGGTCCATCTGATACCCCAGGCCCGCGCCGCGCAAGCTCGCCGTTGAGGCGACGCCGTTGCGGACGGTAAAGATGCCGTCGTGCACGGATTTCTCGCCCGGGCGCGTGCTGGCGGGGAAGAACTGGCGGCTGTTGGCCTCGACGCCCATCATCGTGTGAAGCCGCGCGGCAAGCCCCACTGAATGGATCAGCGCGAGCGATGGGTTCGTCAGGTCCTGGACCATGTACGGAATGCCCATCTGCTTCGCCTTCGAGGCCAGGACGAGGCTCGAAGACTGGCTCTTGCAGCTCTTCAGCGCGATCCCCGACCATCCGAGTTCCATGCACAGTTCGAAGGTCTCGAGTCCCACGAGGCTCTCGTCGATGATCACGGGCTTCAGTTCGGCGATGCCGCGCATGTCGTGGCGGCTGGCCGTGAGGTCGCGCTCGGTGGGCTGCTCGATGTAGAGGATGTCGTCGAAGCACTGCGGGCTGGCGTCCCTGATGCGGCGGAGGTACTCCACGATGTAATCCGGGCTCTCGCACTGCTCGTTGGTGTCGGCGGACAGGTAGAGCCGGTCCTCGCCGAGTTTCCCCAGTTCCTCGCGCCCGATGCGGTGGACCGCAAGCGTCCGGTCGATGTCCCACTCGAGATCGGTGCCGCGTAGCTTCACCTTGAGACAGAAGACGCCGTCCTGAGCGACCCAGTCGTCGAGGGAATTTGGGACACCATCGTCGGGGTCCTCGTCGGTGACCTCGGCGCGGGTGAGCTTGTCGACCCCGCCGACGAGGTGGAATATCGGGATCTCGGGCGCGAAGGCATCGCGGATGTAGTTCCCGGGGTATTTGCCCGCGAACTCGGCTCCCAGCCATCCCGAGAGATCATTGGCCATGAATTCCGGTCCATACCCCTCGTACACATCGATGCCGTTCACCTTGCCGAAGGCATCATGAATCGCGGCGTCGATCGGCGACGCGCACACCAATGCGCCCAAGAAGGGGTTCTCCGGATCCAGCCCGCGCTCTGCGCAGACCTCGCGGTTGATGCGCGCCAGGTCGCTCTCAAGCTCCATGAACAGATCGATCGGGTGGCAGCTCTTGCCGTAGCCTTCGACGAGTCTGGCGTAGCGCTGGTTGATGTCGACCATCGCCGCCGACTTGTCCTCATGCGACAGCTCCGGCGTCGGCCACGCCCACAGATCCATCAGGAAGATGCCGCCCCAGCCCTCGGCGACCTCGCCGCGACCGTTCTCAACGACCGCCTTCACGCGGCAGAAGGGAAGCTCGTCGACGATCACCGCGCCGAACTTCAGCGGCGTGCGGCAGACTTCGGGCGTGTTGATCGGCTCGATGGATCGAATGGTGATGTCGGTGATCAAGACTCGCACCTCGCTCTGGCGGCTGCGCTAGCGACAGGCGTCAGTTTCTTCGGCGGGCGGGTTATCCCTCGGCGCGAGAGGAGCAGAACTGAAACCGGCCGCGGCGGGAGTGCCGCGGCCGGTGATGGAGCCAATCGGATATCGGGCTCGCTAACCAGCCCCGTTTGGACTGACGAACTTGTACCCGATGCAAGGCACGGTGACGATAATCTGAGGTTGACCGGGAGTGCGCTCGATCTTCGAGCGGACGCGGCCGATATGCACGTCCAAGGTGCGGCTTCTGACGCTCTCATCGTAGTCCCAGACGCGCTTCAGGAGATCTGACGAGCGCATGACGCGGCCCTCGTTCTCCGCCAGCGCTGTCAGCAACTCGAACTCTTTGCGCGTAAAGTGCAGCGTCTCGCCCCGGACGGTGACCTCGTGGCGGTCCTGGTCGATCTTGACCTCGCTGAAGTCTAGCACCGTGCTCTCTTGGCGTGGTTGGGAATACTCGTCGACGCGGCGCAGATGCGCCCCAACGCGAGCGATGAACTCTCGGGTGCCGAAAGGCTTGATGAGGTAATCGTCTGCTCCGACCTCAAGTCCCACCACGCGCTCGACCAGCTCGTCCCGGCCGGTTACCATGATGATTGGAACGATGCTGTTGGTGCGAATCTGGCGGCAGATGTCGTAGCCGTCCATGTCGGGCAGCATTAGGTCGAGGACCACCAGGTCCGGGCTCTGCGTCCGCTCCAGTGCAAGCCCATCCTGCCCGGTGCCGGCCGCGACGCTCTCGTAACCACTGTCCACCAAGGCATTCTCCAGCAGCTCCCGCACGTCCAGGTCATCCTCAATCAGCAAAATTCGCTTTGGCATGTACGGCCCCCCTAGTCGGGTGCTCAGGTGACATTGTGTTGGCCTGGCAACTTGCTCACAGAGGTCCGGTCCCCGGCCCGGCGAACTCGGTCCATGTTGCCTGCCTGTATAGAGCTGTTTACCATAACGACAAAGTGGCACCGTGCAAACATTGTGTAACAGCAGGATGCCCCGCCGTCGCCGGAGGTAATCATAATGCCGACCGCTCAGGGAGTATGTTACTCGGGCCCAGAACAGCTCGAACTCCGGACGATTGAGGTCCCGGAGCCGGGTCCCGAAGACGTGCTGCTAAGAGTGGCTGCGTGTGGGGTCTGCGGGAGCGATCTTCACCAGTTCCACGGGCGCTGGTCGCAGCCAGAGGGTGTCTCCGGACACGAGATCAGTGCTGTGGTAGAACGCGTCGGCTCCAATGTAACAGAACTGCAACAGAATGACAAGGTCATCCTGGAGCCAATTGTGCGCTGCGGACGCTGCCGTTACTGCCAGACAGGACGCTACCAGCACTGCGAATCGGGCTCGTTCATCTCAGAGGCCTCTGACGGCGGATTCGCCCAACTCATGCGCGTGCCGTCATATTGCTGTTACAAGCTCGGCGCGGACGTAGACCTCCCCCTTGGGGCTTTTGGCGAACCGCTCGCGGTGGGTCTGCACGCCGTGAGGCTGGCCCGCCCAAACGGCGAAGACACCGTTCTCGTGATCGGGGCGGGAACGATCGGACTCATGACGGTTGCGGCCGCGAAGGCCATGGGGGCCGGTCGTATCATTGCCACGGCAAAATACGATCACCAGGGCGACGCGGCGCGCGCGCTGGGCGCTGATGAGGTGCTGCCCGTTGGGGATGGGCTCAACGAACGCGTCGCCGAGATCTGCGGCGACGGCCCGGATTTCGTGATCGAGACGGTCGGCACGGTCGGCGGGGCGACAGAGCAGGCGCTTCAACTCGCGCGCCCGCTCGGGACGGTAGTCCTTGTCGGGGGCATCACCGGCCCGTGCGAGATCAACCTGGCGCCGATCATCGGCAAGGAATTGACGATCCTCGGCTCGCCGTGCTATGGCCAGATTGGGCTAAGGGGCGACTTTGAGATCGCGGCCGAGCTGCTCTCGACAGGGGCGGTCGATGTCGCGCCTCTCGTCACCGCACGATACCCTCTGGAACAGATCCAAGAGGCCTTCATCGCCGCCGACGACAAGTCGACGGGCGCGATCAAGGTACTCATCCTGCCGAACGGCTAGGGGCCCGGCCGGATCACAAGTGCGTCTCTGACGGCCTCGAGGTAGCCGAAGCGATCCTGCATGTTGGGTTGGAGGCCGGGGCCGCCCTCGGCCCACTCAGCGACGTTGTAGCAGGTGATGATCCTCGGCATGTCGTGGGCTTCGATATGCGCCACTGACTTGCTCAGCATCTGCCCGAACAACTCAGGCGCGTGGCCCGGACACACCCACTTGCTGGGGTGAGGCGCGTGCGTGTGTTTGGCGGTGCATGCGTTCAACACGGTGCTAGGCCCGATGGGCGGGTCGTGGTTCGCGACGCGCTCTGAGTAGGTGGCGCCTGAGCTGTAGTCATTGGCGTATTCCGCCACGAAATGCAGTACCCCATCCGTCTCCAGCCCGGCCCAGTCGATCATCGACGACCCGATCGCGTGGCGGGCCAGCACGGCGAGACCTCCGTACCCCTCGGCCTGCAGCAGCTTCGCCATGCGCCGGTAGAAGTCGGCGGTGTTCTTCCCGCCATTGTAGTTGTCGAACGTCCCCCGCAGAGCGGCTTCCTCGTGGGCGTAGATCACCGGGAACGTCTGCCCGTCTCGCTGGATGGCGTAAAAGTTGCCATGCCTCAGGTAGAGATCGCGGATCAGGCTCTCCCACGCGCCCTCGACCTTCCGCCGTTCCTCATCTGTAGCTTCGGTGTACGGCGTGTAGGCCATCATCACGTACTTCAGCTTCAGGAAGTTCGGGACATCGGTGAAGAGCTGGTACACCCAGTGATTCCGGTGGTCCGGCCCCTTCCACGATTCCACGTCGCTGCCTGGTGATGGCCCCAGCAGAATCACCCCGCGGACGCCATACTCGCGCAGCCAGTAGCACTGCCAGTCGAGGACTGTGGGATCGTCGCCGCGGTAGAAGCCGAGCAGCGGGTGTCGCGCGGGGTCGTAGACGTCACGGGTGGTGTTGTGGAAGTTCCACGACCAGTAATACCAGCCCACCCAGCCGGCGTTCGGGGCCTTGACCCTCCGATGCTCCAGGCCGAAATCGTTGTACCAATATGCCAGCAGGTCGGCTCTCGTGTCGAAGTCTGCCCCGGAGACGGGCGGGCGGACGAGGTTGCCCACGGTGACGGGTTCATACCCGCCGAGGTCGCCATCGTCCAGTCCCAGGTGGTTGTGCTGCAGGCCGATGAGGTTGCCGAAGTCATCGAACTGGAGCACGTTCTGGTCTGATATATCGTTCCGGACCGTGACACCATCCGGCGACTCGAAGTGCACTCCGCCCGAGAGGTCGAGATTCGGCCCGTTGAACAGGTAGGCGCCGTTCGGGTAGTGGATCGGCTTGCCCGTGGCGTGCAGGCGCGTAAGCAGCTCGGTGCAGTCGCGCTCGCCCGTAGGATCCGCGCCCTCGGCGACCACGTCGATCGTCTGCGCCTGTGAGAACGCGCACGTGCAGAGCGCTGAGAGAATCGCGACGATGCGAACCGTCATTGCACCGGACCTCCGCTTGGACCCACTGCCCTTCACCTACCACACGCGCGCATGAGCGCTCGTTGCACGGCAATGTCGTGCTCGCCATTGTACGACAGCGCGTCGCCCGACCGGACGCAACTTGCCAATTCCTCGAAGTCATCCGCATACCGTTGGTACGCCGGGACGTCCACCTCGTGCCAGCCCTCGGGATGTCCGTCGGGTGGCGAGTCGAAGCAGGCCAACACGCGCGGCGGCTCCAGCGGCTCGATGACGATGCTGCCTGCCGTCCCGTAAACCTCAAGGCGCCGGCGCGGGAACGGCCCGACGTCCATGGCCGTCACCTCCAACGTGGCGACGGCGCTCTCGAACTCGAAGACGGCCAGCGTGTTGTCGGCCAGCGCGTCGTCGGAGATCCCGTCGTGGCGGAGATACGCGTGGACATCCGTCGGCGCGCCCAGTAGCCTCACCACGCCATCCAGCAAGTGGCACCCGAGTTCGTACATCATCCCACCCGGATAGCGCGCAAGCTCCTCGCGCTTGTCCTCGCTGATGCTCGTGCTCATCCGGCCGCGGACGGAGTGCACGTCGCCCAGCCAACCACTCTCGCGCGCGCCGAAGGCGAAGATGAAGGCGGGATTGTAGCGGAACATGTACCCGAGCTGCAGAAGCAGGCCCGCGTCACGCGCCTGGCCTACCAGCCGCTCGATGCCGACGGCGTCGACCCCCGCGGGCTTCTCGAGGTGAACGTGCTTGCCGGCATCCAAGGCGGCCTCGGCTCGAGCGAGATTCTCGACTGGCTCGCCCTCAATGGCCACGACAGCGATATCAGAACGCGCGAGCAACTCCTTCTGCGTCATCCACACCAGACCGGCGAAGGCGGGTGACTCTTGAGCCTCGGAACGGACTCCCTCATCCGGCTCGCACGCGCCGACGACTCTCCACGCAGGCGAGCCTTGCAGCGCGGCCAGCTTCCCACCCGCGTGTGGATGTCTGACCCCCAACATGCCGATGCCGACCGCGTCGCTCATGCGTGCCACCCTCTTCTGGTGATTCGTTTCCTACTCGATCCCGAGCGCCTCGTTGATCTCGCGCTGGTACTCCTCGACCTCGAGGTTCTCGATCTCCTCGCACGTCACGGGGCGGCCGAGGGCCTCGGACTCGTAGAGGGCGAAGCAGATCGCCTCCGCCTTGTAGCCTTCGAGGCCATCGGTCTCGACCGGAGTGCCGCTGAGGCAGGCGCGCGTGAACTCCGCGATCTCCTGGGCGACGGTGTCGGTCACGCCGTGAGGGAAGAGCAGCTCCTTCTCATCATCGTCGAGCTGGGCCATGTACTCGGCCTTGAGGTCGTCGAGCGAGACCTCCTCTGTCCGTGTCTTCAGCCCGGCGCCGAAATCGAGACTTCCCTCGCTGCCGTAGACGGCTCGCTTCCCGAGGCCCGCGCCCGGCGCGGCCGTGGTTGAGATCCACGTGCCCGCCACGCCGCCGTCGAAGGTCATGGTGGCCAGCGTCGTGTCCTCCGTATCAACCTCGATCCGCTCGCTCGCAGGATCCTTCTGGTCGACATGCCGGAACGGATCGTACGTCCGGACCAACGCGCTGACGCTGCGGACGGGGCCAAGGTGATAGCGGAAGAGATCCGCGAAATGGACGCCCCCATCCAGCGGCCAACCGCCGCCGGCCTTCAGCTTGTGCTCGCGCCAGTTCCAGTACCAGCTCCGCTCGCCGATGTCGATCCAGAAGATCATCCGCACGTCGCCGATGCGGCCCTGGTCGAGCGCCCACTTAATCGCGCGGTTGTCGACGGAGCGCCGGTAGTTCTCAGCCACCGCCAGCACGTTGCCGGCTTTCTCGGCGGCGTCGAGGATCATCTTACCCGCGCGCATGGTGACCGCGAGCGGCTTCTCGATCATCACGTGCTTGCCGGCCTCGATCGCCGGGATCGCCAGCGCGTGGTGGTCACAGTGCACGAGCGACAGGTCAACCGCGTGGACATCGGGATCGTCGGCGAGGAGCTTGTCGAGGCTCGCGTATACGAGCGGCTTCTGGCCTTGGAAATCGGCGATGGTCTCGGCCATCGCATCGGCCTTGGATTCCTCAATATCGCAACACGCCACGATACCGAAATCGCGGAATCCGGCCTCCCACAGGGCCTTCATCCCCCGCGCGTGGGCACCCATCATCCCGCCACAGCCGACCATGGCAATGTTCAATGTCTCGCTCACGAGAATAGCCCTCCGGACAGAACGGCGTGACCGACGCGCTTGAGGTTCGTCGGGGCGTGGGAATGCCCTGCCGTGAGTGCCCATCGACGGAAGTCTGCTTCACGAGCCTGTGCTAGCGGGTCTCCAGACCCGCTAGAAATCATCCACGCTATAGCTAGCGGGTCTGGAGACCCGCTGGCACGAGAACGTCACGGCGGATGCGAGCGCGAGCTAACTCGCGCGAGCACTAGCCCCGCCAGAAGCTGAACGTGGGCAGGCCCGTGATGGTGCCAACGACGGTCCAGAGGCCGCCGACGACGAACTCGCCGAGGATGAGGCCGAGGAAGAACGGGAGCGAGTTGAGGTAGCCCTTGTGGCCGCCGTATCGACTGATGGTGACCTTGAGCGCCCACGCGGCGAAGAGGCTAGAGTAGGTCCAGTGCGCCGACCACCCGTTGCTGATGGCGTAGCCAAGAGGATGAAGCGGGAGCCATACCAGCCGCGACTGAAGGGCCATCAGCCCAAGCGTGCTCGCCATCCCCCAGGCGGTCGCTCCGATGGTCTTGACGTCCGGTGTCGTGGGCGCCATCATCCACGTCTCGAGCCGGCCGAATGCCTCCCGCGCATACCCATACGTGCCCCAGCCCATCATCTTCCGCGAGGCGCCAAGATCGTAGGCGATGTGCAGGTAGGTCCAGAAGTGCGCGATCGCCCCGACGGCAATTGCGATGACCATCGCGATGGCGATTCCGCGCGGATTGATGTCGGCGCGGCGACACATCTTGAGCGTCTCCATCTGGTGGGGCATGGGGTGCGAGCGATACGCGCGGTTAAACCAGTAGAGGTAACTCAGCGCGGCCAGCGCGCGAGGCTGGAAGACTCGGCTCCCGAGCACTGATGTCAGCGTCTGATCCGGTCCCACGAAGTGCAGATCATGCACCGGCGGGCCAAACTGCGCCCTCATGCGGGTGATGCAGAGCGCGATCAGGAAGTAGAGCACGAAGAACACAATCCCCGCCCAGACAGGCATCCCCGCCTGCACGACAAAGGCGACAAGGAAGATGAACCCCAGAATCGCCCCCCAGAGGGCTATCAGATAGCTGAATGGCTCGCCCGAATCGAGGTCGCCTTGGCCCTTCCAGGCCACCTTGACCACGCTCACCAGGTGGTGGCGCATGGCAAAGAGCGAGAACAGCACAATCGCGAGGTAGCATCCAAGCGCCTGCTCGTCGAGGAACGGCCACTGATGTCGCCCAAGCGGCAGCCCAAGCGCATGGGTGGCGACCTTCTCAAGCTTCCAGACCCCAAAAAACAGCCAGAAGCTCATCAACAGTTCGATCGGCAGCAGATAGCCCAGTCCCACCACGAATGGGAACAGCGTCAGCGGCGTCCAGCCCATCGCGTTCCAGGGGCTGGTCCTGATGAACGTCTTCAGGTTCATGTTTTGCATGTTCAGCGCGGGCACGATGGGCCAGACCGAGTGCAGCCCATTCATCATGTCATACAGTCCCGCGACAGCGAACCCAATCCACATCATCCGCTGGGTGAAGATGCTGCCCTTCGGGTTAGTGACCTCAAAGGGCAGAAGCGCGATGGGATATGTCAGTCGCTCGTGATCCATCCACCGGCGCCGGATCAGCACGTTCAGACAGAGCATCACGAAGGTCAGCACGATGATGAACGCCACCCAGAGAAGGGCGGGGCCGACCCACGCCTCGATGACGCCCTGCTGATAGAAGGTCGTGCCGCCCTCGTAGAAGCCCCCGATGGCGTCCATATCCTTGACGATCCACCGATCCGGAAGCTGGCGGAAGAAGAGCTGCTCCCACTTGTTCTCGGGGGTGGCGTGCCAGTAGGCATATGGCATCAGGCATATCAGCGGCTTCATCATGTCGATGGAGCAGAGACACGTCACGAGCGAGAGCATGATGTAGACGGTGATCAGCTCGGCTCGAGTGATCGCGTATTTGGGGAAGTACCGACGCAGAGGGACGTTCAGCCCCACGAGCAGGGCGACGGTGAGGAGCACGTTGAAGAACAGGCTGATGGTGCTCGCGAATCCCGTCCCGCGAACGATCTCCAGGTGGATCAGCCAGTACGTGTGGAGCGGAGCCAGCACCACCGACAGCAAAACCGCCCGCCAAATCCTGGGCGGGCGCGCGCTTTCGGGGCCGACTGTTGTCTCCTGCACTGCAGCCATGGGGCCTGTCATTTCGCTGCGAAGGCGCGAAATCCTCTACCGATGCAGCGGTATGACCCGACGATCGATGGAGCCGTCATCCGACGCGAGGGAGACGTCAAGAACGTACGTGCCGGGCGGAGCGATCGTCCCGTTGGAGGACCGACCGTCCCAGACCAGCGTGTTCAATCCGCGCGTCACGGGCATGTCGCGCGCGAGGCGGCGCACTTCGCGACCGGCGATGTTGAGCACGCGAACCGTCGCGCTGCCGTGGCCCGCCGCGTTCAACCGGATCTCCGTCATCCCGTTGCCGGCTGTGAGGGCCGTTACGGAGGCGATCAACGCGGTTCCTCCGTCGGCGGCTACGGTCGGCACCGGCTGCCATGCGGTCGCGGGGCCGGTCGCGTCAAGGGCGCCATCATCGGCGATGACGCGACACTCGTAATCAGCCTCCGGGAGCTTCCGGGAGCCGGAGTAGATGATGCCCGCCGCCGGACTGGCTGACTCGGCCTTCAGGTTGAACGAGACGGTCGCCTCGCCGCCAGTGGCTCGCGGTCGCAGTTGGACCCGCACGCGTCGCGCGGGGACGCCATCCGCATGGGAGTAGAGTACGCGAAAGCCGAACCGCGTCATGCCCGCCGTTCCGCCGTCAGGCTCCACCGGATCCGCGTCGTAGCCCGGCTCTGTCAGGAACGTCAGCCTGGGTCCGTGGCTGGTCCGGATTGACACGCGGTAGGGCCCGATGCGGTTCGCGTGCTCGGTCACGCGAATCGAGTAGACGCCCGTTTCATCCGGGGTGAACGTAATGCGCGAGAACGTGCCGTCTCCCCCATCGTCATCCACACCGATCTCGCCGCCGCAGTCCCCGTCAAAGAGCTGCACCACCGTATCCGGGGTCTGCGGCCTCCCATCGGGGTCCTGCTTCTCGGCGGGCACGGCCCAGCCCGGGGCGGCGTGAGTCTCAATGGTATGCGTGACGCCGACCGTCGCGGCGAAGTCTATCCAATCCTCATCGCCCGGTACGCCGAAATCGCGCTCATGCATGCTGCCGTCGGTCTGGCCGGGCGCCGCCTGCTCGCACCAGTTGTCGGGCTCGGCCGGGCCATTGTTGATGAGAGGCACGAGCGTCAGGATGTACTCGCCTAGGTCCGTGCCTGGCTGCGGGTCGATCTCAAACGAGTACCTGCCGCTCGCCGGACACTCCCACTCGATCTGCGAGAACGGCCCGGCCACGTGGTTCTCGTCGAAGGCGATTGGCGGCCCGCAGTCTGGGGCGTGGAGACGCAGCCGCGTATGGGCGATTGGCTGCGAGCCGAGCGCTTCCGTCCGGATGCGGTACCTCATCCCGCCCGTCGCGTCGAAGCGGAACCAGTCGACGTCGCGCTTCTCCTCGAACGCCCTCTCATGGGCGAAGCCATCCGGCACGATCAGCAGCGCGTCCCCGCACGAATCGTCCGGCTCGCCGCGTGATCCCCACCCCGTCGGGATGCGCAAGCGCGAGTCCCAGGCGCCCTCGCTGGTAACGACGTTGAACGTGAGTCGAGGTTGGATGTCGGAACTCACGTTGCGACCCACTTCCAGGACATACGGCGCGATCGACCAGACGGTCTGCCCCGGCTCAATGTTGGGGAAATCAGCGGAGCTGGTGGGGAGCCGGATGCCCGTCTTCATCGCGGACACCGATGCTGACACGCCGGTGACTGTCAGCGGCCCCTCGTTCGTCAGGGCGATTAGCAGCTCGCCCGTCTCTCCCGGCTCGACGCGGCCGTTGCCATTACCCATGCTGGGCGGAATCGCGTCATCATCCGCGCGCGCGACGGTCGCCGTGACGGGCCCGAACTCACCAGCGCCAAATTCCCTCACTCGAAACTCGTACGGTCCCGTCCAGCCCCGCGCGGGCGTTACCACGGCTGCGTACCGTCCGTCGGCCGGACACGTCCAGTAAACGCGCGCTGCCTTCTTGAGACCACCGTTGTCATCGCTCGCGAGTTCCCGGCCGCACGAGGTGTCTCTGATCGACAGGAACGTGTTCGGCGAGCTGCCCAGCCGAGGTCGCGTCGCCACGTTGTACGTCACGCCTCGCGTCGCGTCGAATGCAAACCAGTCCTGGTCCGAGGGGCCGCCGATCTCTCTGGCGTATCGGGCGCCAAGGGCTGCGGGGAAGGCGTCCTCGCACGTGCCATCGGGCTCGCCCAACGCGCCCCAACCCACGGGCAAGGTCAGGCGCGTCTCCTGCCACGGGCCGCCATTGGTGGCCGTGATGTCGAGCGTGAGCGGAACGCGAAAGCCCTCGGGGATCGACGCGTCGACGCTCAGCTCGAAGGCCTGGCGCGGGTCGCCGATCTGGCCGGGCGCGATGTCGCCGTATGCGGCCGACGCGCGCGTCACCACGACCCGCGCGTCGCCGCTGGTAACGCGACAGGTCACGCCCTCGGCCGTGGCGAGCCCGGCGTTGCGCAGGGCGATGCTGACACGCACGTCTTCCCCTGGATCGGCGCGTCCGTTCACCTCGGCGACCGCGTCATCGACTGTCAGTCCGTCGGCCGTGATCGGCCCAGGCCCATCCGCGCCCAAAGCCGCCGCCACCGTCAACCGTCCGGCGCCAAGCTTCCCGACGAAGCCTGGGTTGCTGGGGTGGATATCAGCCGCCGTCGATTTCAGGACGCGCGTCACGGCATCTGGCCCAATCCGCCCGTGCTGCGCGATGACCAGCGCCGCCGCTCCGGCGACGTGCGGCGTCGCTTGCGATGTGCCGGAGAGTCGCTGATACGATGCGCCAGGCCAGTACGTGCTGCGGACATTCGCGCCGGGGGCGGCTATGTCGATGAAGCTGAAGGCGCTGCCGTAATTCGAACTCGGCCTCTTCTCGTTACTGCAATTCGCCGCCGCGACGCCGATGACGCGATTCTGTCGACCGGGCGCATCGCCATCATTGCAGATGGGCGTTACCCATGACGCCGGGTCGGTTGTGATCTCTCTCGCGCTATTGCCGGCCGCCGCGCAAACAACCACGCCGCGCTCGTAGGCGTAGTCGACCGCAGGCTGGAACGCCGGCGAGTAAGGCCCCTCAATGCTGAGATTGATCACCGCGACGCCTTGGTCGGTCGCGTATTGCATCGCGCGTGCCAAGTCGCTCAGATAACCGACGCCTCGGTCGTCCAGAGCGCGCACCGGCAGGAACGTGCAGTCCCAGGCCACCCCCGCGATGCCGAGTTGGTTATCCGTCGCCGCGCAGGCGATCCCCGCGACATGCGTCCCGTGCGGGTGCCCGCGTCCATCCCCTCGGTCAGCGTGGGGATCGTTGTCGCCGTCGACGAAATCCCATCCACGGAAGTCGTCGATCAGCCCGTTGCCATCGTTATCCAGCCCGTCCGGCGGGTCGCCTGCGTTTCGCGCGAGATTCGGGGCAAGATCGGGGTGATCGTACGCCACGCCGCTATCGATGATGGCGATTGTCACGTCTGCCCGGCCCTGCTGGACCGTCCACGCGGCCTGGCAGCGAATCGTCCTGAGGGCGCACTGCTTGTCCCAGAGCGTGTCGTTAGGCGTCACCGCGGCGCGGATTACGTAGTCCGGATCAGCCGCGACAATGCCAGGACGCCCCCTCAACACGACCAGCGCCTGATCTACCGTGATGCCCGGCGTTAGCCGCGCGATCGCCAACGAGCCGCCTAGCAGTGGTTGGATACCGGCAACCTCGTCGATCTCCGCCATGGAGACGTCGGCGCCCGTTGCCAGCCGGATCAGCACTCGATCGCCCGCTGCCGGCACGGGCGCGAGGCCTGGGGCGGGGGCGACCATAGCGTCATCGGCGCGCGCAAAGGCTCCGGCCACCAGCAGGCAGGCGACCGCACCCCACCGACGCGGGATGGAACGATATGCATTCATTGGGGTCTCACACTGTTAGATGGTCCCACCTGGGGTGAAAGTTTCAGGGGGCGGTTCGGCCCGGCATGTGGCGAGAGGATTCCGCTCCCCTGCAGTGAACTGATGAGGTGGCAGACAGGGCGACCCAGTAGCGGGCCGCCGGAAGGTCGGTGACACAGTTGTCTCGATACCACCGCGCGCTCCTCGCGTTGGCGATTCTACTGTCCAGTTCCACCATGGTGTCTGCAGCCGGGGTGAAATGGCTCCCCGGCCAGCCCGCGCGCCAGTCCTGGGAAGTCGCTCTCAATCGCGCCGAGCGCACCCGCGAACCGATCATGGCCTTCTGCTTTGAGGACGGCCGCCAGCTCACGATGATGATGGATGCGCAGTCATTCGCCGACCCCGAGGTCGGGAAGACATCCGAGGACTTCCTCTGCGTCCGCATGGACGTGTTGGCTATTGAGAGTCGCCCGTTCCTGGACATGTATGATGTGGGACGCAAGCGCACGATAGCCGATGGCGAAGACGGGCCACATGTGATCCGACACCAGACTTTCCCGGTCACGCTCTTCCTGACACCGGACGGAGGCCTCGCGCACATCGTCTATGGCTACGTGATCCCGAGCGACCTGGTCACGATCATGTCTGAGGCGATGGAGATCGTCGATCTGCTTGGTAAACTCGGCGAGGACCCCAAGGATGTGCCGTCGCTGATGCGGCTTGGGCAGATGTATGTTGAGTTGCAGCGCTACGCGGCCGGCCGCGAGGCGCTTGAGTTGGCCCGTGGTCTTGACACGGACGGTACGCATCGCGCGGCGGAGCTGGCGCTGCTGGATCTGGCGCTGACGTACATGGCGGCCGAGGATGCCGCCACGGCGACCGCTCTCATCACTCAGCACGCGGAGGCGTTCCCCAACAGCGAGCTGCGCTGCAAGGCCCAATACCTGATGGGCGGCGCCAGGCTGACCGCGGCGCACCAGGCAGAGCAACTGGCCGATACGCTGGCCGACGATGGCGACGCGGAGGGCGCGGACGTCGCGCGGCGTCGCGCCGGTACGAACCGCAAGGAAGCCATCGATGCGTGGGCGTGGTTCGAGGGCGAACACGCCAAGTGCCCGACCGACGAAAACGACTGGGAGCTATTCTCGCTCAGCGCGCTCTTTGAACTCCGCGCGCGAGACGCTTACGCGCCGCTGGAGCCTCGCATCGAAGCGCTGATGGAGGCCAAGGACTATAGCGGCGCGATCTCCGAGCTGCGAGGCTTCGTGGCGCTCAAGGAATACAAGGGGACCGAGGCGTCGTGCGGCGCCGATTACCTGATCGGCGAGTGCCTGATGCTCGCTGGGAAGCGCGAGCAGGCGTTGGCGCAGTGGCGGAACATCATGAACCGCAAGCCCGCCGAGAGCGCGGAGAAAGTCGGCGATCCGTGCGGGACGCCCGCGTGGCGAGCCATCGCCATGCAGGCCATCCAGGGCGCGGGGGCGGAGCAGTAACGACATCGCGTCAGTCTGCACCCACGCCGCACTGCAGCAGCCCAAAACCGGTCGCCTCGTCCGGCATCCGAGCGACGTCGAGGCCCGTGATCTCAACGAGGATGATCTCCAGGATGTGCCACGTCACGATTCCCTCACGAATGCACCCGCTCACCGCACCATCACCGCGCCCGAAAGTCGCGTGCATGTGAAGCATCGGCTGGCCCGTCTCATCGGGGAAGAGCGTGCCGACAGCCGCCGCCTCATGAACGCCGCGCAGCACGCTGACCATCGGCGCGGGCGGGAGCGTCTCGCCGTCCTCCGGACCGACGACGAACTTGCTGCCCTCATCCGCGCCCCCCACCATGATCGCCAACCCGGACTGAACGCCTTGCTCGCGAGCCAGATCCTCGAGGCTCTGAGGCATCGGGTCACCGTGCTCCAGCCGGATGGCGAACACGCGACCGACCGTACCTTCGCTGTATTGCATTGCTGCTATCCCTTCGGCGATCACGCCTCGCGCGTCGCTTCCTCCATCGCTATCTTCGTCCACTCGTCGAAACGCTCAGGCTGGTGGTTGCAGGTGTGGGTGTCTTTGATGATGATCTCAAGCACGCAATCGCTCGCCCTTGCTATGTCAACCGTCTCGCGGATGTCTTCGCGAACCCACGCCGCATCGAACTCAACGCCCGCGAGGGTGGCCGGGTTCGGCTTCCACGAGAAGATGCACTGGTTCCCAAGCTTCTCCGCGCTAATCGCCTTGTCGGTCCACGGGCTGATCGAGACGCGCCGCAGATTCGGAACTCGCGCCAGCAGCGTGTCGAGGTGGTCGTGTAGCGGCTCGCAGCATCCGTAGCAATTCAGCCCGAAACGCTCCAGCACGGGAAGCTGGTATTCCAGCACGAACTCCTCGTGCATCGCCGGCGAGACCTCGCTCATCGTCTGCGCGGTCCCGAAACCCCACATGTCTTTCAGCCGCACCGCGCCGTCGAAGTCATCCTGTGGGAGTTGGTCGGTGTACCCGATCCCACCCGAGCCGACGTAGTCGTTCCCGTTGTTGCAGGAGAGCACGCCGAGTTGCTCCAGTTGGTTGAGGTACGTGACCTTGCCCTCGCTCATCCTGCGCATCCCCTCGTGGAGGAGATCGGGGCTGTCGACCATGTCCAGGAATGTCTGAGTGATGCCGCGCAGGTATGTCCACTCGTCGATGAGATTCAGCGCCCATCCCAGGCCGCCGTGGAGCTTCACGTCGAGAATGTCGCCGAACAGCTCCTGGTAATGCGCGAGGTTGCGCTGGGTCGCGTCGTCGTCGTAAGAGACCTCTGGCGTCTGAATCTTCTCGAGATCGTCCATCGTCTGGATCGGCGACTCCCAAACATACGCGCCACGCGCCTCATCCGGTCTCACGTATTCCGGCCCGAGGCCCCATCCCGTGTTGTGGACGACCCTTCCAACACGAAACTCGTTGTCACACGGCTGGTCGTGATGAAAGCGCTCCGCCGCGTAGATCCTCACGCGCAGACCATGCTCCAACCCTCGCGCGTCATCATCCTCACACTGAAGCGTGTCGTGTGGAATCAGCTCGAGCCACGCGCCCTCAGGCGAGCAGTAGACCAGCGGCCGATGTGGCTCAAGCGCGTTCTGCGCTCGCCACCGGCCCGGGCGGGCTTGCTGTTCGTCCGTCGCCGCGATCTCGACGACTTGTTTCGCCAGGTCTCTGATGATCGTCCGGTCGTTGTCGGTCACTAGACAGCTCCTAGTCTTCAGGTCGCGGTTTGCCGGCCTTGGCCGCAAGCGCGACCTCGTAGATGCGCTCAATTGCCTCGCCACGCTTCTCGCGGGAGAACCGTCTGACAGTCACCTCGCGCGCGGCGTTGCCCATCCGGCTCCTCAGTGCGGGATCAGCTAGCAGCATCGCCAGCTTCTCGGCGAGATCGTCAGAGTCGCCGGGCTCAACGAGAAGGCCTGTGTCCCCGTCAACGATCAGCTCAGGCACGCCGGCCAGGCCCGTGGCGACGATGGGGCGCTCCCGCGCGGCGGCCTCAAGGAGCGACAGCGGCAGCCCTTCGCCCACCAGCGAGGGCAACACGACAACATCAGATGCCGCCATTACCTCGCGCGCGTCGGACCGGTATCCGGTGAACTCGACGATGTCGCTCACTCCGAGCTGCTCCGCCTGCGCGACGAGGGCATCGCGCTCAGCCTCTTCACCCATCGCCAGACACCGAAGGTCCGGGAACTGATCGCGGAGCCGCTTCACCGCGCGCAGCAGCACGGGGTGGCCCTTCTTCTTCGATAGATGAGCGGCCATCGTCACCAGCGGCGCGTCCGGCGCCACGCCCACCCGGGTGCGCGCTTCAGCCGCATCCACCGGAGGCAGGTTGTGGACGTCGACGGCGTTGTGAGCGACTGAGATCCGGTCGGCCGGGCGTCCCTGAGAGATCAGATGGGCCTTCACGGCATCGGCGCACGCGATGATATGCGTGGACGACAGCAACCAGATGGCGGTGTTGCTGGCATGGACATGGGCGACTGAGGGCACCCCACGCAGATACGCGCCGTAAGAGCCCCACAGCGATGCCGTCGAATGGTGGGTGTGGACCACGTCCGCGCCGAATCGCTTGGCCAGCCCAGCTATGACGAAGGGCGCCGCGGCATTGTGCTTCTTGGCGATGCACGCGACCTGGTGAGGAATTCCACGGGAGGCCAACTGCGCCAGGACGGGCTCGCACCGCTTCGTCGCGACGAGAACATCGTGGCCGCGAGTCATCAGCTCCTCGCAGACCTCAACGCAGGTCAGTTCGCCGCCGGAGAACCGCTTGGGCGTAATGACGTGTAGGATCTTCAGTGCTTCACCCCTCTCACCATCGGTCGCTGCTGCGCCTCCCGCCGCTTCAGAAGTCTACGGCCGCACTCGCCCGGATCAAGTCGATGTCGTCGTCCGCCCGACCGCCGTCGAGCGGGTCGACGAGAACTTGGGTCCGAGAGATCCGCCAAAGGGTCGCGCCCGCCCCACTCACGTCGATCGCCTCAATCCCCAGTTCTCCTGCCGGCGATCCCTCACCGAAGACGATCTTGCCTTCCTCCGCGCCGGAGATGAGGGGATCGCCCTCCGTGACGCCGAGGATCGTGCCCTCGATGGCCGTCGCGAAGATGATGTTCCCCGCGCCCGCGGTGATCGCCTCGGCTTGGCTGAACTTCACCGTACCCTTGGCGATGATGATGTTCTTCTCGAACGTGTAGTCCTTCGACTTGGGGAATGTAAGGTTGGCGTCGCCCTCACAGATGAACACGTTGTTGCGGATCGTGTTGCTCCAGGCCATGTGGTTGTGTGACGGCCGAGGGACTCGTAGCGATAGATTCCCCTCGACCAAGCAGTCTTCGGCCTGTTCGTCAAGGTAATACGCCGACGAGCCGTAGCCGCCGACTTCGTCGATATCGCGGATGAAGTTGCCCCGTAGCGTGACGCGCTTGCAGAAGGTGATGTAGATGCCGCCGCCGTCTTTCATCACCAGCATCGCGTGGTGGATGAGGTTGCTCTCGATCTTGTGGTCATCCCCGCCGACGGCGATGGCCGTGTAGGGCGTGTGGTGGATCTCGTTGCGGATGATCCGGTTGGCGCTCCCGCCACCCCAGACGGCGATCGCGCTCGGGTAGCTCAGTCCAATGTGATGGACCAGGTTCGCCGCGACGAGGGGTTTCTGGCCGCGCGCGATTATCCCGCACGCGCCCGTCTGGCCGATCTCCGAGTAAACGACCTTGAGGCCTCGCGTATTCTCCGCCTTGATCCCCTGCCCGCCAACGTTCTCGACCCGGAGATCGATAAGGATGCAATCATTGGCATGGCGGATGGAGACCGCGCCGTCGAACTTGCCCGCGCCGAAGCCGCCGGCCTTGAGAGGCGTGTCCGTAACGCTGACAGTCAAGCCCTCGATGCGAACGCCCGTCACCGGTTCTTCCTCGGTGCCTTGGACGCGGATGACCGACTCCATGCTTGGCGCGATGGCCTTGGCCTGGGTCATGTCCTCGCCTTCGAGCGGCCAGTAGACCACCTCGCCCGCAGTCCGATCGAGGACCCACTGGCCGGGCTTCGTGAGCCCCTCGCGCGTGTTCCAGAGCACGTACTTCCTCACCCCGAAAGCGCCGGGAGGGTGGCCTGCCGGCGAGCTGAAGCGGAGGGTCCGCGTCGCGGGATCGTGCGACTCGATACCGACCACGGACTCGTCCCACATGTGGTAGACGGTGATCTCGGCGTTGTTGATGTCGAGACTTGGCGGAAGATCGCCCTCTCTGTACCGCATCGTGGTGAGTTCGTCTTGGGTGGGTTTGCGTTTCCATCCGCCGCCGGTCGTGCTCATCCATGGCACGTCAAACCCCGTCTCGTGCTCGAGCTTGCCCTCGGCGGGGAAGCGGGCGCGCTCGCAGAACCGACCGTTCATCACCAACATGCGAAAGTCGCGCGACACGGGCGCCGACCACAGACCATCGGCCTCAGGCGCCCAGCCATCGATCGGCTGTCCGCCGTAGAGCGTCACGTTCTGGGCATGCCCCGCGCGCAGCGTCAGCCCGGAATCCCTCGCGTCGAGCAGGAGAGGCTCGTCGAGGAAGTACTCGCCTCCGTCAAGCACGATCGGGCGGCCGTCGCCGAGATCGCGGGCGGCCTGGATGGCCTGGCGCAGACCTGTCGATCCGGACTCCGGCGAAACCTCGATTACCTGCGCTAGGCCGTGCGTGGCTAACCAGAACATGGCCACCGCCTGTGGCATCATTGGCGTCCTCCGTCTGCCGCCCTTGCGCGGCCGAAGCCGAGGTTGTATGGTGGATCGGAGTTCTCCTCCCCGCGCCACGGTACGCCAGATGGGAGAAACTGGCGTGGCGAGGTCCGTCGTAAGAGGGGAAAACCGTTTGACAAGCGCGGGGGAGTTTGCTATTCTCGACCTCCGCCGGGCGGGGACCATGCCGCCCGGGCTGTGTTGTGTGGGTGTAAACAAGGGCGCACGCCACCACTACCGGTCCGCTGCAAGTCGAAGCCGATCCGAAGGGCCCTTGGCCAACGGGGCTTGACCTGCGGCATTTGTTGGGGCATGACCGGTCGTGATCAGACGTTCTAAAGCGAAGGGGTCACAGCAAGATGGCTGAGCTGAAGCAGTCCCGGGACGCACTTGCGGGGATGGAACTTGAGGACCGAGTCCTCCGCGTCGACCGCGTGCGCAAAACGGTAAAGGGTGGACGTATACCCAGTTCCCGCGTTTGCGTCGCTGTTGGCGATCGGAAGGGCAAGATCGGCATTGGCATGGGCAAAGCCCGCCAGGCTCCCGATGCGATCCGTAAGGGCATCGACAGAGCCAAGAAGAACATGATCACCGTCCCGCTGGACGGGTACACGATTCCCCACGAAATCCAGGCGAAGGTCGGCGGCGCGATCATTCTGCTTCGCCCCGCGGCGCGTGGGACGGGCATCATCGCGGGTGGCGCGGTTCGTCAGATGGTTGAGATCGCGGGGATCCGCGACATCCTCTCCAAGTCCCTCGGCAGCCAGAACGTCCTGAACCGGGCAAAGGCCTGCTTCAAGGCGCTGGCAACGCTGCAGAACCCCGAGGACATCGCGAAGCGCCGCGGCAAGTCGGTTCACGAGGTCATGGGGCGCGAGATCCGCAGCGGGTACGATAAGCCCGCCGTGGTCGTCAGCGACGATGATGACTCGGACGGCGAGAGTAAACTCGACTCGGGCGACGTCCGAGACTTCGCACAGAGGCAGGCCGGAGGCCGAGGCCGCCGCTAAGCAGACATCGCAACACCAGTTGAGCACCAAACGGGCAGGCTTGAGGGACGCATTCCTCGCCTGCCCGTTTTGCGTTTCGTCGGCCGAATCCGAGGGAGGCGATGTGCGGGGGTCGGCAATGTCCAGGAATGGATGAACGCTGGCAGGACGCTGTCATCGGACGCGCTGAGTATGGTCTCTGATGGCATCCTCGGCGTGTTGCCTCACCCCATGGCCTGTGTTAGAATGCCCCCCAACAACGATCGCCCTCTGGAGAGACTGATATGGGAAAGTCGGAGTGTCACGAGTGTGATGTGATCATCGTCGGAGCGGGCGCGGCGGGCCTCACATCCGCCCTGTACGTTCAGCGCTTCGGGCTGAAGGCCATCGTTCTTGAGAAATTCGCCCCCGGCGGGCAGTTGACCCTGGCCAACAACATTGAGAACTACCCCGGCTTCCCAGATGGCATCTCCGGCGCTGAGTTGATCGACCGCTTCCGCGAGCATGCGGAGAAGTTCGGCGCGGAGATCGAGCAGGACACCATCACCAAGGTCGAGCACGGTGAGGGCGACGACCGGTGGCGGCTAACCGGCGGCAAGCGCGACTATATTGCCGACGCGGTGATCATCTCAACGGGTGCCCGGCACCGGCCTCTTGGCGTCCCCGGCGAGAAGGACTTCGCCGGTCGCGGCGTGTCCGTCTGCGCGACGTGTGACGGCTTCTTCTACCGAGGCGCCGAAGTCGCCGTGGTAGGCGGCGGCAACGTTGCGATCGATGACGCGATCTACCTCGCGGACCTCGCCAAGAAGGTCACCGTCATCCACCGCCGCGACGAGCTTCGGGCGGAGCCGATCCTCCAAGAGCGCGCCTTCGCGAAAGAGACCATCGAGTTCGCGTGGGACTCGGTCGCGGCCAGCATCAACGGCGACGAGGATGTCGAGTCGATCACGATCAGAAACGTAAAGACAGACGAGACAACGGACATCCCCGTTACTGGGGTGTTCGTCGCGATCGGGTTCATCCCCGAGGTGGCGCTGGTCGACGGGCTGGTCGATACTGACGATGGGCATATACTCACGGACGGTCGGATGCAGACAAGCGCGCCCGGAATCTTCGCCGCCGGGGACATCCGCCAGATAGGTCTCAAACAGATCGCCACGGCGGTCGGCGATGGAGCTATGGCGGCCGACTCGGCATACAAGTACGTCCAGATGCGCAGGTAGCGGGGGCGAATATTGGCCGACGAGCGCGCGGGGAATGCCGCGGAGCACCTCGACGTGACCACGCCGCTTGCCTGGTCGGTTCGACCGTGCGAGCGCAACTGGCCGCTGGCCATCCTCGTCGTCGTGCTGATCGTCGCGCTTTCGCTCGCCGTCCAGTTGTACTTCGGCGGACCGGTCTGGGCGTTGTTGGCGCTGGTGCTGCTTGGACTCAGCGTCCTCCCGCACTACACGCGCACGCGGTACGAGCTGAACGACGAGGGCGTTACCATGCGCGGCGCATTCGCCACGTACAGGCGCGCCTGGCCTGAGATCAAGGGATGCTTCCCGGATCCTGACGGCGTGTTGCTGAGCCCGCTATCGTCGCGCTCGCGGTTGGCTTACACCCGCGGCATCTACGTGCGATTCGGCGGCAATAAGGACGAGGTCACCGCGCGTGTTACCGCCTACATCGAGCGATCTGCCGGAGGATCTGACGACGCCGCCGGAGACGCCGGAACTGACTGACGACGAGCTGATTGAGAAGGTCGCGGAGGAGATCGTCGATCGACGCCTCGCCGCTCCGGCCATCTTTCTGCTTGAGTCGTCAAAGCCCGTCACGTTTATCGCGAGCCAGGGCCTCGTGTTCCTCGGCCCGTTCGTCGACGCCGCGCTATCGGTCCCGAGCTACGACCAGTTCTGCGACCTGTTGGAGGATCGAAGCAACGTTGAGAAGCTGATCGTTCGCATTGAGGCCCGCGAGGAGGAACGGCTCACCAAAACCCGGGCCAAGAAGGATGACCCCTCCCCCGATGGAGAAAAACCCGAGCATGGACCCAGCGAAGGTTAAGTCAATCCTTGCCACCGACTGTGGCTCGACCACCACCAAGGCCATTCTCATCGAGAAGGTCGATGGCGAATACCGCCTCATGACGCGCGGCGAAGCGCCCACAACGGTTGAGGCGCCGTATGAGGACGTCACGCGTGGGGTGCTGAACGCCGCACGCGAGGTCGAGGAGCTTTCCGGCCGACACTTCATCGACAACGATGAGATCATCCGTCCGGAGGACGACGAGGAGGGCGTCGACATCTACCTGTCGACCTCGTCAGCCGGTGGCGGCCTGCAAATGACCGTCGTCGGGCTCGTGCGCCGGATGACCGCTGAGAGCGCTGAACGCGCCGCGTTGGGCGCCGGGGCAATCGTCATGGACACGATCGCGCGCGATGACGGCCGCCGACCCCACGAGCGCATCCAGCGGCTCCGCGAGCTGCGTCCGGACATGGTCCTCATTTCCGGCGGCGTCGACAATGGCGAGAAACGCCGCGTCGTTGAGATGGCCGAGATCGTCGCCGCCGCGTCTCCGAGAGCCCGCCTGGGAGAGGGCTACGAGCTGCCGGTGATCTACGCGGGCAACACGGCCGCCCGCCCTGAGATCAGTGGTGCCCTCAACGAAGAGACGGCCCTGACGCTGACCGACAACCTCCGCCCGACGTTGGAGCGCGAGAACCTCGGACCCGCGCGTGACGTCATCCATGATCTCTTCCTCGAACACGTCATGGCCCACGCGCCGGGTTACGGCAGGCTTGTGAGCTGGACCGACGCGGACATCATGCCAACGCCCGCGGCAGTGGGCGCGATCATCCAGATCATCGCCGAAGAAGGCGAGATGAACGTGGTCGGCGTCGACATCGGTGGAGCGACGACCGACGTCTTCAGCGTCTTCGACGGCCAATTCAATCGCACTGTCTCGGCCAACATTGGGATGAGCTACTCCATCTCGAACGTATACGCCGAGGCGGGGCCTGAGAAGATCCTGCGCTGGGTGCCGAGAGCCGAGGTTGCCGACGGTCTGGCCAACCAGGTCCGCAACAAGATGATCCGCCCGACGAGCATCCCTCAGACGCTCGTCGACCTGCAGCTAGAGCAGGCCGTGGCGCGCGAGGCGCTGGCGCTGGCCTTCATCCAGCACAAAGACCTGGCGACAGGTCTGAAGGGCGTGCAGCAGGAACGCACGATCTCGGACACCTTCGACCAGACGCTCAGCGGCGAGACTATCGTCGACATGATGTCGCTCGATCTCCTCGTCGGTTCGGGCGGCGTGCTGTCCCACGCTCCTCGCCGATCGCAGGCAGCGATGATGCTCATTGACGGCTTCGAGCCCCGGGGCGTCACCCAGCTCGCGGTTGACTCCATCTTCATGATGCCTCAGCTTGGCGTTCTCGCGGAGATCCACCGCGAGGCAGCGATCCAGGTCTTCCACCGCGACTGCATCGTGCGTCTCGGCACGTGCATCGCGTGTTCGGATGTGCCCAAGCCCGGCCGCGTGGCTCTCACGGTGACCATGCCAGGTGGCGAGGAGATACCCGTCGACGCCGGCGAGATCGCGGTGGCGCCCCTCGGCCTCGGCGAGACCGCTGAAGTCGAGGTCAAACCAGGCCGCGGCCTGGACGTTGGAGCGGGCCGCAACAAGACCCTCACGAAGACCGTCGTCGGTGGCGAGGTCGGACTCATATTGGACGGCCGCGGCCGACCGATCCAGACGCCCGAAGACCCAACCGAGCGCGCCGCGGCCTGCACCCGCTGGCTGAAGACGCTGGACTGCTATCCTGACCTTTAGAGCCGAGAAATCCGCCAGGAGCTGAACGGAACCATGAACTCACTTGAGCGAGTCACCGCCGCCCTTGAACGCCGGGAACCCGATCGCGTGCCGCTGTTTGATCCGATCATCGACCCCAAAGTAATCGAGGGCATCATTCCCGGTGGGACGTATGAGGAAGTCAGCGCGCTTCTCCAGGACGACTGCATAGGGCTGAACCGATCGTCCTGGGATAAGGACGCGATCGACTGGACCGACGAGGAGAAGGGCTTCTTCCGGGACCGCTGGGGCGTAATCCGCGCCATGGGCGATGATATCGCTCCGTACCCGGTCGAGGCCAGGATCAAGCAACCGGAGGACCTCGACGACTACACGCCTCCGGATCCGTCCGACCCAACCATCTACGGTCACCTGCCGGAACTCGCCAAGGAATATAAGGGCAAGAAGCCTATCGTCTTCATGGGCCGCGACGGCTTCTTCAACCCCGCCCACCTGCGCGGCACTGAGCAGTTTCTGATGGACATGGTCCTGAACCCCAAGCTCGTGCATGATCTCATCGACATGTGCGCGCAATATGACCTCGAGGTCGTGCGTCGCGCAATCGAGCTGGGCGCCGATATTATCATCTTCGGCGACGATTACGCCGACAAGAACACATCGTTCATGTCGCCCGGCCATTTCCGGGAGTTCATCTTCCCCGCGCTTAAGAACGCGATCAGGAACGCGCACGACCACGGCGCGATGGTCATCAAGCACACGGACGGGAACATCTGGTCCATCCTCGACCAGATCGTCGAGGCCGGCCCCGATGGCCTGAACCCGATCGAACCCGTCGCTGGGATGGTCCTTGGCGAGGTCAAAGCCAAGTATGGCGACAGGATCGCGCTGATTGGCAACATCGACTGCGGCGAGCTGCTGTGCTGGGGGACGCCGGAACAGGTGCGCGAGACGGTCAAGCAGGCCATCGCCGAGGCGGGTCCCGGCGGCGGCTACATGGTATCGAGTTCCAACAGCATCCACCAGTCCTGCAAACCCGAGAATGTCGTCGCGATGGCCGAGGCCGTGCGCGAGTTCGGGAATTATCCGATCACGGTGTAGGTTGAAACTATGATGGGCGTATCACTCGAACGCATGCAGGGGGGACCTACGCGTAGACCAATGAGATTGCTTTCCGGTCTTCTAGCTTTTGCGCTCATGGCGACGTGGGCCGTGGGTCAGGACCTCTACCAGCGACTCGACATTCCGGGCGAGGTGGAGAAGTCGCTCGGCGATGACGAGGTCTCGCGGGAGCCGTCCGGCAGGCTCCCCACGCCTCCCCCGCCTCCGGCGCGACCGCAGCTCGCGCGAGCTGCGGTTGAGGCTGATGCCGACGCTTTGCGCCGGGCTTGGTTGATCACGCAGACACCCACCATCAGCTTCCTCGGGCCTGGCCCCGACGATGAGTGGACCGAGGGCAGCGACGTGGAGCTGGCGTGGACGACAACTGGCCCTGTCACGGACGTCCGCATCTACTTCTACGGCGGTCGGACGAGACTCGGCGGACGCGATCGAGGCTCCTTCGAGGGTTTCATCACTGAGAAGGCCCCGAACACGGGGAGCTACACCTGGAAGATGCCCTGGATCGACGCGATCTCGTTGGGCGTTCGCATCGCCGCGCTTGACGAGGACGGGGAGAAGCTCGCCGACAACGAGCAGGGCGTTCGCTTCCGGCCGAAGGTCATGGCGGATCTCAAGGACGAGGGCTCGCTGATCGCGATCAGCAAGAGCCGCCAACGCCTCTACTTCCAGCAGAAGGACAATATCGCCCGCGTGCATATCGTCTCCACGGCGGTCGGTGGCTTCTGGACTCCGACGATGAAGCCCGGCAGCACCGACCGCCGACGCGGGCGCATGGGGCAAGTCTTCGGCAAGAGCGGCAACGCTTGGAGTCGCATGTACTCGTGCTGGATGCCGTACTGGATGGCGATCACGTCGTCCGGTAGCCACGGCATCCACGCCACAAGCTCGAACTTCTACTGGAAGCTCGGCCGGCCCGCGTCCCACGGATGCATCCGCCAGCACCGCTCGGACGCTAAGATTCTGTACAGCATGGTGGGTGTCGGGACGCCGGTCTACATCTACCAGTGAACGAGGATTCACATCACGTGCGGACTCATCGAGTCATCATGGGCGACAGCCAGGAGATGCCCGAACTGGCCGATGAGTCCGTGCATTTCGCCGTCACCTCTCCGCCCTACTGGTGCATCAAAGACTACGCTCACCCCGGCCAGATCGGCTACGATCAGTCATACGAGGAGTACCTCGCCTCGCTGACGCGCGTGCTGGGCGAGTGCCACCGCGTTCTTCACCCCGGCTGCCGCGCCGCGATCAACATCGGTGACCAGTACCTCCGCGCCTCCGAGCATGCCCGCTACCGCGTTCAGCCCATCCCCTCCGACATCATCCGGATCGGCATGGGGCTCGGCTTCGACTTCATGGGAAACATCATCTGGCGCAAGATCTCAACCACGAAGACGACCGGCGGCGGCGCGCTGATGGGGTCGATGTACCTGCCGAAGGACGGACACGTCACGTACGAACACGAGTACATCATCCTCTTCCGCAAACTCGGTGACTGGCCCAAGCCGACCGACGAGCAGAAGGAGAGGAGCCAGCTCACCAAGCAGGAGCGGCTGGAGTGGTTCCGCGGCAACTGGGACATCAAGCCCATCCGCCAGGAGGGGCATGTTGCCATGTTCCCGGTCGAGATCCCGCGGCGACTCATCAAGATGTACAGCTTCTGGGGCGAGACGATTCTCGATCCGTTCATGGGCAGCGGCACGACCGCCCTCGCCGCCGAGATGGAGGGCCGCGGCAGCGTTGGCTACGAGATCAATCCTGAATTCCGGGACTTGATTGAGGGACGGTTGAGTGAGGCGGAGGGAACGCCTGCGCCGAGCTTTGAGATCAGGGAGTAACGCTCCCCTACGACCAGATCGCCTTCGCAGTGATGACGCCACCCCACGTAGCGCTGACGGCCAGCACCACGTTGAGAGCCGCGTTGAGGACCGCGCGCAGGGCCGCGCCGTCTGAGGCCAGAGTCAGCGTGTCGAGGCTGAATGCGGAGAACGTGGTGAACCCGCCGAGGCATCCGATAATGATGGCGCTGCGGATGATTGGATTCGTATCGCTCTTGGCGAGCACTCCGGCCGCGAGCAGACCGATGAGAAAGCCCCCCAGAACGTTGACCAGTAGCGTCCCGTAAGGAAAACCGGCGCCGAGTAGCCGTTCCGCATAGCGGCAGACCGTCAGGCGAAGCACCGCGCCAAGCCCTCCGCCCACCGCAACTGCGATTATCTCACCCACGGTCGGCCTTCCTTAGTGGTTACAGCAATACTCCTGCCCAAGTACGCAAAGGCAGGAGCAATTCACTCGGTTCTTCGCAGTGGGATCACGCGCCACTCGGCCATGATAGCATCCGAGCATGTCCGCGTCAAACTCCGTGGCGTCGGGCGAGAGTCCGCCACGCCAACCATCCCGTGCCGGCAGGCTGCGCCAGACGACGAGGCGAAGGAGTCGGTAACGGGCGCCGACGCGTTGAACGAAGAGCGCGGGGCATCCGCGCCGGCACAGGCTGACTTGGACGAGAGTGCGAAGCAGAACCACTGGGAGGGTCTGGCGATGACCAGAACACAACTCGCCGTTACGCTGGTAGTCGTCGGGGTCGCTGGTCTGTTGGGTGGAGCGCTGTCCGACTGGACGATGAGCGGTCCCGCGAGCGCGCAGATCGACAAGCGCCCCAAGCTGCGGATCCCGCGCGAGGGTGGCACGCCACTCACGCTCCCGGACCGGACACGCCCGGGTCCCGAACTCTCGCTGCCGCTGGCCGAATACGTAGACCCCAACGACCCGTCGAATAACCTGACGGGGGACATCGTGGAGCTGCGCGGCTTCGTCGGGAGGATGCACACCTACGCGGCATCGGAGCACAACATCTGCCAGGCTGAGCTGTTGCCCACGCACGAGGTGCTGAGCATGGAGCCGCGTCCGGGTGACCGGACTGAGGTAGTGATGCTGCTAACGGACGACCACTGGCTTCAGGACGCGCTATTTCAGGGCCAGCGGATCAAACACAAACAGCGATCCCCCGGGAGGATCATGGTGCTGGGCCAGAGGATCGACATCTCGGATTGGAGCGAGGTCTTCCCGTATTCGGAGCTTCCGGTGCGACACCCGAGGCAGGACATGTACTATATATACAGCGTGTCGCTGATTCCCTGACCGCAACCACACCAGCCCCCGAGGGCCACTCCGTCGCGCGGACGCTTGGGAAACTCGTCGTCTGAGTTCCCACGCCCGCACTGCCGTCGTCGTTCCGTTCGAGACCTTCCCCTGTTGCCTGACCCTCTCAACTGCTCATCCCTACACGTGTCTGACAGGCGGAATCAGGCCTTCGTGACGCTCACCACCATGAGGCGACACGCCAGGGAAGAGCAGTTGGCCGCCGACACGCCACAGATCGAAACGCACACTCTGGTGTGGGATACTCCCGCAGGAATGTGGTATGGAGGATTGGTCACGCAAGTCGCCCGCGAGCAGCATCCGCGGGGCCAACCGTCCTGGACATCTAAGGAAGGCCGGCGGATCCATGCCACACTTTCCCCTCAAGTGCGAGCCGCTGCTCGTCCCCAAGATCTGGGGAGGCAGGCGGCTTCAGGCCGTACTGGGCAAGCGCTTGCCGTCACGCGAGCGTATTGGCGAGGCGTGGGAGGTCGCGGACATTCCTGAAGGCTTGTCGCGCGTAGCAGACGCCAACGGGCACGCGGGAACGCTGCGCGGGTTGATGGAGGATCACGCTGAGGCTGTGGCGCCTGGCAACGTCAACGATCGCTTCCCCTTGCTGATCAAATTCCTAGACGCCTCGCAAAACCTCAGCATCCAAGTGCATCCCGGTAGACGGGCATGCGAGCAACTGGGCCCCGAAGCCCAGAGCAAGGAAGAGTGCTGGGTCGTCGTCCACGCCGATCCTGGGGCGTCCGTGCTGCATGGGCTGCGGCCTGGCGTCGGCAAGATTGAGATCGCTAACGCGGCGGGAACCGCGTCGCTGCCAGACCTGGTCCGAAAAGTGCCGATCGCGCCCGGGGACGTCCTTGATGTTCCCGCGGGCACGGCTCACGCGATATCTGCCGGTTGCGTTCTGATGGAGGTGCAGCAACCATCTGACACGACCTACCGGCTATACGATTTCGACCGTCAGGCGCAGCAAGACAACGACCGGCCGCTCCACATCGAGCAGGCCCTGGTGGCGCTGCGCACGGGCAACCAAGGCGAGCCGAAGATCGCGGTCCCCGTTGAGCGAACCGACTGGGGGACACGCGAGCTTCTCATCTGGCGATCTCCGTTTACTCTCGAACGTCTGCGGCTTGGCGAGCCGGTCGCCGTGAGTTCGATTGAGGGGCAACCCACCGTGGTAGCTGTGCTTGGTGGACTTGTCGATGTCGTGGGCAGTCAGCAACCCGTGATGCTGCGTTCCGGCGAGACCTGCATCTTGCCGGCCACGCTGGAGCACTTCGAACTGTGTCCCATGCCGGAGGCCAGCGTGGTTCTCGTCTCCCCATTGACGGTGGCGAACATAGCGTCGGCGCAGAGGCGAGGACGAACGGTTGTCCGACTTCTCGGCACGCTCTCCTGCCGTGATCGGGACGCGGTGCGGGACCACTTCGCCCGCACGATATGAACGTACTCCCTTGATGTCGGGGCGCGCCCTACGCCTGAACCGCGGCCAGGACGCGAGCCAGGCCTTCCTCGGGGCTGGACACCGTCTCGGTTGCGGCGGCCCGCGCGGCCTCATTTTCTCCCACGCAGATGGACATGGCGACCACCCCGAACATTGCCACGTCGCTCTCGGAGTCACCAACGGCGACGGAGCCCTCCAGGTCGGCGCCAATTGCCTCGGCGAGCGCAATCAACGCGCGCCCCTTGTTGATACCCGTCGGCACGATGTCGATGCTGTCGCAATACTCAAGGACGGTCCCGCGTGGCTCGACGGTCTCCACAAAGCTCCTCAGTTGGGAAGGGGATATCCCCGAGTCGATGTGGGGGAACGCCGTGACGTTGACGTGGTTGGGTTGGAAGAACAGGCGCTCCGCGAACTCGGCCTCCAGCGCGTGGCGCGCCTCGCGCAAGGATGCCGCGTCTTCAGGGGTCACCAGCGCCGGGAGCCTCCGGGATGGCATGGTCGCTCCGAGCCAGATATCGGCTCCGTGCTCGCCGATGAGGGGAGTATCTTCAGCTCTGCAGTAGGCTCGCGCGAATCCCGCCAGATACGCGCACGGTTTGCCGGATACGAGCGCGACGGTTGCTCCCGAGGATTGGACGCGCGCGAGCAGGTCAGCGGCTTGGCGACTCATGGGCCTGTTGACCGGCGCGAGTGTCATGTCAACATCAAGGGCGACGAGCATTGGTCCCGATTCTCCTTGGCCTCTGGCAATAGGCCATCGCCAACCTCGAGGGCATGTTTCCAGGTGTCATGGTTGCAGCGAATGCCTTGGGTTCGACTGTTACGCGACCATATCCTGCTGACAGGCCGCTCTGCAGATCCGTCGCCGTCCGCCGTTGTTAGGTCCGATCTCCAAGGGAACTCGCCGTCTAAGTCTCCAAGTCTCTAGGTCTCCACGACGCCGCCCGCCGTTGTTAGGGGTTTGATTCATCAAACCCGCCGCCGGGCCGCCAACCGCGCGCCTCGCGTACCCCGCGCGAACTCGCCGAGTCCGAATGCCAGCCCGGTGGAAGAACCCACCTCTCGCTCCTTGCCGTCGGAGGGGCCGAATACGAGCATCGTGTCGAAGACACGAGCGCAAGTGTCCGGCCCGCGCCGTTGCCTTCCTACCTCTCCCAACACGCCAAGGGCACAAGGCTCTGAGATTCCCACCGCGCTCCGCTCCGGCCTCCCATCTTGGCCGCCGTCAACAGCGGAATGTGGCGCCTGCTGACCTGTCACTCCGGCCCGTCGCAAAAAAACTTCGGGCCGGATTTTCCGTTTCGCTAGGCTCGAAGTCTCTATATGGTGAGGGTGCGGGACGGTCGGCTGATGTCGAGAGGCTCGTCTGCTCTTCTGCAGTCCATCCGCCGAAGCATGGCAGCGAACGGCTGACCCGTCAGCCTGCGCCGGGGCGCGCAGTTTCATACGGGGGGTCCCGGCTGGGCCCAATGCCGCCTCCGGTCAGCGACGAGAATGGGTTGAGCCGTCATAGTCGAGCCGCGCTGTGCGTTCTGGAACCGCAATGCAGAGAATCGAGGTGCTACATGCTACGGGACTATATGGGTGCGCTCGAAGCGGAGCGAAGAGTTGAGCGGGATCACTGGCTGGTCCACGCCTTCACCTGGACGCGCAACCTGAGGATGGCTCTTGACGAGGATGCACCATTCATCGCTGGCCGCAAAGGTGCAGGCAAGTCAGCCGTCGCTCAGCGTATTGGGCACCTGGAGCGACCGGGGAATGGCGTGAGGTACTACGACGCCAACTTCTACATCGATGGCGATATGTACAAGGACCTCATGAATACGCTCGTGGACGAGTTGACGCGCCGCGGCATCCTTCAGGGGGGGAACGGCAACGATTTGCAGGCTGCGTACACCCATCTCTGGAGGTACCTGCTCAAACTCGCAACGCTCTGTGTGCTTGGCCGCCTAACGGCCCTCGACAGCAAACAGGAAGCAGCGCTAGCAGTTGCCCATACCTACCTGTCCGCGACTGGACTGAAAGCGGGCAGCCCCACACAGTTTGTTGGGCAGAGGGTCATCGAGCTGGCTGAAATACACCAGAGAGTCGCCATGCCGGCCATTTCCTTCATAATGGCCCTGTCCGAACTGGAGAAAGACGCTGCGCTCAACGCTGCCCTCGCTGGGGCGGCGCCGTTGGTCGCCACCAGGAGAGTGGTCATCGCTGTGGATACGCTCGAGCAGTATGACTTGACATACCCCAAGGTCGAGGCATTCCGCGGGCTAGTTGAGGCCGTGAAGAGGTTTTCGGACAACCCGCCGGCCGATAACGTGTCTGTGAAGTGTCTCCTACCATCGGAGCTGATCGAGTCGATCTTCGATGAGAACCAAGCCAAGTACTACTCGGTTACCGGCTTCCTCCAGTGGTCATACACCGAACTACTTTCGCTGCTTGCGCGTCGCTATGCCCTGTTCCTGATGGCAGAGCCTAATGCCGAGTTACAGGATGCTGGAGAGCGGCTGCAGGACGACATTGGGCGGGGGCCGAACGACGGGGAACGGCAACGAGACTTCTGGCTTCGCGTGTTCTGGCGCCGCTTCCTGCCCACCATCGTCGCAAACCGCTGTGGGTGGGAGGAAGATGCGTGTGCGTACCTGATCCGCCATACGCAGAAACGGCCTCGGGAGATACTCAGTTGCATGAACCACGTCATGTCGTACGCCGAGCTCGAAGGAACACTTCCGCTCATCAGTGCGGACGCCCTGAGGGACGGGATTCACGACCCTAGAAACCTGCACCGTCTGCTTTCTGATAATCTGGCAGTGTTCAACGTCCCTCGCACCGACTGGTCGATCTCGGACATCGCCGGGCATGTACTGGAGGGCGAGCAGACTGTCTTCTCTGGCACCCACTTCAACGACTTCGTCAAGCGCGCATACGCGCACTTACGCCAGGAAGACGTGGGCGACCAGCACAAGTTCGCACGCGACATACTTCTGCGAAGCGGCCTTGTGGGACCGGTCAGGGAGACTCACAACTGGCACAATGCAGAGGGGCACGCATGCAGGTACCACTTGACGCGGTTCGAGTACTGCGTCCCTGGACACGCGGTCGTCAACGATGCATCAACATGCGCTGTCCATCCCATGCTAGCCGACTTCCTAGGCTTGGGCCCTCCATCCGGCGACCACGGAGCCGTCTACCATCTGCCTGAGAGACTCGACTTCATTCCTGGGCACGACGAGGGGATCGAGGAGCTATGAACATCAATGCCGTCCTACGTTGGCCCCTCCAACTCAGGGCTGGCGACGAGCGCTATGTGAGCAGAGGGCTTCGAGTTGCGGAGCATAAGCGTCCCCTCCGTGTCGTCATGCTCATGGGGCCCGGGATCTCCGTGACGGGGGCATACTCAGAGGGCCACAATGCCTTCCTTCTGCCACCAAGTAGCGACCAGCAAGCCATCGGTCTCAAGTTCTTGGCTGCCGTCGACGCCAATGTGTCGGAGCGCGATGTCGCCTGGGTCGTCTACGAGCGTCGGATCCGATGGTTCCCGGCCCTGGCAGCGGCGGCCCTGCTGCTATCCGCGATTGGCCCCATCATCGTCCATGCCTGGCGGATAGCCGAAATCACAGTGAACGTCTCCTTCGGCGCCACCCTTACATTCACGTTGCCCGTGATGGGTCTGATAGCCGCGATACTAGGATGGCGCCGGATCAAGGAAGTGACGAACAGTGCCATCTTCAAGCAGACGGTGGTATACACACCGGTCAGTGAGGGAGGCACTCCCATCGGGTCCATCTCTGTCGTCCAGACAGTCGCCGATCGAGGCGCGGGCCAGTGGCCGCCCGATCCGCCGCCTGCCTCTGGCGACGGCGGACCAGGATGAGATCTGGAACTACCATGTACCGGCGGGCTGGGATCGATCATCCACCACCCAGACCCTCTCGATAGCGTCAACGTATACCCATTTGACACGCGGAGGCTCTTCTGCTACAATCCGTCTCCGACGCACGGGCACGGCCATTTTGCGCTGTTTCCGGCGACCCAGGAGGGCCGTGAGCTCAGTTGATAGAGCATCTGACTTTCAATCCCTCTGGACGTGCTGCCAAACCACCGATCTCCCCGTAGATACCCCTGAGACTGTTACTGAGACCGATCTTACTTCCTGCAGATTCCTCGTGTCAAGCTGAAGGGCATAAGACTCTGAGATTCCTACCGTGCTTGGCTCTGGCTTCCCGTTCCCGCCCAATCAACAGCGGCAGGGGGAGCTTGCTGACGCGGCGGTTGGCGTGAACGTGCCGCGCGACGGAGAAATGGATGGGATGAATCCGTGTAGATCAGTCGTCATCGGCTACACGCCCCGACACGCCCCGACACGCTCCTCCCGCCCCTGAACCACTACCAGAGGGTCCGTTCCCGTGGTTCCGAGCGGCCTTGCCGCAGGGCTCATTCCGTCGGGTCTTCCGTTTGGGGGCCTCAGGCACTCCATATACTGAGCGGCGGCGCCGGTGGTAGATGTGGTGATGGGCAAACTGAGACAGGAGTGGTCATCCGCCGGCGCTCCCCCATCACCAACCATGCCAATCCAACATTGAATCTGCGGCGTCGCGAGCTGATTCACGTGACCGTTGGGTGAGTGGGAGGCGACCTGAACGCGTCAGGGCGGGGCGAGGAGCGAAGGGGACAGGAGGACGTGGAACGGGACCCGCGTTGGTCACAGACGTGCGCAGTAGACCCCGGCTCATTGCCCAACGACGGGACGCCACGCGGGTGAGTGGCCGTCGGCGGCGAGCATCCTAACGCCACTCCCGTCCGCCGAGACGATCCAGACCGAGCACCCGCCGTATCTGTATCCCTCCGCCTCCAGCATCACGTCAAACGCGATGTGCATGCTATCAGGCGACCAACTCGGCGCTGAGATTATCTGGTCATCAGCCCGCATCGCCCAAACGGGAAAGCGGACCACCGCCGCCTCCGTCGTGATCGATGTGTCCCATACTGGCCAGGTCGGTGAGGCGTCCCGCGGCATGCGTGTCTTCAGCAAGCTCCGCCACGCGCGCGTCTCGGCGTCGAGCAAGTAGAGGCCCGTGGTGCCATCCATATAGTCGTTGTCGCCGGTGGCCAACATGTTCGGATGCGTCGGCGACCAAGCCGGACTCAGCGGAACCATCGGCCCCTCGCCCCACTCCCCCGCCAGCGAGGCCCAATCGGAACGTGTACCGTCAATACTCCAGACCGACGCTTCACCTCCCTCGGGATATGCCAACTCAAGCAGAAGCGCCTCGCCATCAGGGCGCCACGCGGCATCCGCGCTCCGCTCCCAGGAGTTGCCCGGATCGAACTGTTGGGTCAGCTCTCCAGACTCCACGTTGCAGCTCCACAGCGTCGCCGGAGCCCCACCGTCGCGGGCCATCTCATCCATCCGCAGAAACCAGACCTCATCTGCGCCCGGCCTCCACGTCGGGCAGAAGCAGTCACCGTTAGTGGTCAACTGCCCGATCTGCTCGTCGCCCAACTGCACCTGCCAGATGTCGTCAGATGCCCCAAAGACGAGCGATGTACCACCCGGAGCCCAGCGCGGGCGGGAGCACCCGCCCCGGTCGGTGAGGCGTCTCTGCCCGGTGCCGTCGGCCCCCACCGTCCAGATGTCCCCATCACGCACGAACGCGATGAGACCGGCGGGAGTCGCCTGAGGCATTCCGCCCACCGCTGCGTACGTACTCAGTGGTTTGCCGGCGACAATCGTCTGCGCCATCGAGGCGTCATCGAGCCACGGCATCGCCTTAGTGCCGTCAACGTCGATCCAGTCGACAACGTGTGCCAACGCTTCCTCCGTCGGCAGGCGTGTGCAGAACACGGACAAGCCATCCGCCGTCCACGAAACGAACCCGTAACCAGCCTCGGCGAGTACGTTCGCCTCGCCCGTGTTGATGGAGCTGACGACGATCGCCTGAAGGCCCCCATGTCCCTCGCCACGGTGCTGCACCACTGCGGCCCACTGATCGGGATTCGTTGGGCACGGCCGCACGTCAGCCACACCGCCCTTTGGATTGCCCTCGGCCCACGGATTGAGCGACCGAGAGATCGCGTCAATGTCGGGGGAGTCGACATCGGATCCGGTGGTGACATCGACGCACGCCACCAGGTCTTCCCCTCCGCTGTCGCCACCTTCCCAGAACTCGAACAGCACCAGGGCAGACCCATCCGCCGTCCACCGGCACCGTCCCCCGTACAGCGACCGGTCGCCCGTTCTCGTGGTTACGCATCGAGGCGCGCTCCCATCACCGTTTGCAGCGTGGTACTTCAGGACGGTCTCATCATCACCCAAATCCGCCGTGCAGTACGCGATCTCAGCGCCATTGGGTGACAGTCAACGCCCATCGGACAACCATCTGTCTCGGCTTGTGCAGCCGCCCCATCGAGAAGATCGGCGATCATCAACCGCGTCTCGTCCGGTATGTCAGAATCGCCGCCGCAGATGACCGCCGCCTTCGTCCCGTCTGGCGATACGCTCATCTCCAGGCACGCCTGCAGATCAGTCACCCGCCGCGCCCCAGATCCGTCCGCCGCCGAGACCCAGATGTCTCCACCGCGGAGGAACGCAACCTCGGCGAGAGGCTCTGACTTGCCGGCCCCCCGGCGCGTGAATGCCGCATTCTGACAGCCCATGACAGACAGGCTCGCGATCAGCAGCACGGTAGCAGTGGTGATGTGGCGGAGTTTCATCGTGCGCGTCTCCTCAGACGGTGCCAATATGGTCGGTCAGCCGCTGCGACACACCTCAGCCGCATTCGGCTACTCAGTGGTATCACCCAGTAGCCAGGCTGGGCTGCCTGCGTTCAGCACGGAGACGATGGTCTTACCCGTGTCGACGTCGATCACGGAGGCTCGGAGAGGCGGCGTCAAGCGACTGTGCTCATCGCGATCTTCCCCCGCCTGAACCGCAATGTAGCGGCTATCGGGCGTCCATGTGTGGGCGCCAAACCAGCCGGACACGGTGCGTTCGTCCTCAGGTGCACGGACACGGACCAAGTGCAGGCGGTCCCTGCCCGAACGCATGGGCACGACGGTGTGGCGGATCAGGATCTTGGTGCCGTCCGGCGACCAAGTGGCCGTCGCGAGCCCGAGAATGGGCTGCGTCCACACAGGGGCGCCGAGGGGTGCGGATCGCACCACCAACTCACTACTGGCCCTCAGCGGATTGCGCTCTTCGTCCGTCTCAAGTCTCCCGTGTTCGAATGCCAGGTACTCTTCCTGTATCGGGTTCCACACCACACACTCCGAGTACTGGCCGTCGACTTCGTACAGTCGGCCGTTGTGGCCTTACCCCCTAAAGCGAGTCCAGGTTCAGTGTTAGTATCTGGGTGTAC